>NZ_JBHYVB010000116.1:32162-37118 GCF_042750115.1 Streptomyces sp. NPDC059455 | reverse complement strand
GACCAGAGTTCGTCAGGAACCAGCCGCTGCGACAGACCAACACCCATAGCGCAACATCATGCCGCATCAACCTGACACCACGTGAGACAAGCTCTTAGGTGCACCGTGCCCCCCATGGACAAGAAATACGTCAGTAGTCATCATCGCTCCCGATACTGACAACGCCCGGCCCTTGAGCTCATTTGCGGTCTGAATGTTGCCCGGTTGTCCTTGTGGCGGTTGTTGGTCGACGTCCATCTGTAAGCCAGTTCCGCACCGTCTCCGGCGCGCCGACGCCCAGTTTCGCGATGTCCCCCTTCATCGCGGCCCACTCGGTCGGATGGTTCGGAATCTCCGCGACCATGCGCACTGCACGCTCACGGAGCTCAGCAGGGTCGGGGGACGGACGTGCAATGACTCGGTCCTCTCAGGGAATCGAGTGTCCATCAGACCCAGAGTGGTTCAGTTCGTGCGCGCTCTGCTGTTCCACCGTGCGAGGCCCTCGAAGGCATCCAGTGTCCGGACGTCGTAGGGGCCGAAGAAGTCCTGGCAGTCCCTGGCGAGCTGGTTGTAGAGGGCTGCTGCTCCGCGGGTGTCGCCTGACTGGCCGGTGAGGTCGGCGTGTTCGGCGCGTGCATCGATCACCGGTTGATCGCTGGGTTCGAAACGGAGTTCCAGCTCGAAGATGCGCGAGTCCAGCGCTTCAATGCGGCTGGAAAGACCGGCATTGCTGTCGTGCGCGTCGGGTGCGTCGGCTCGTCCGGCGAGATCGCCCGTCACGTCCAGGACGTTGAGGATCTCGCCCATCGCATGTGCGACCCTCTGAGCGCTCCCGGGCCGCTCTGCTGGGTCCTTGGCCAAGAGAGCCCTCACGAGGCTGTCTAGTTGAGCGGGGACGCCGGGGCGGTGGGCGCTCGGAGGCGCCGGCACTTCGTCCTGATGCATACGGCCCACGGTCATGGCATCGTCCTGGGGAGTTCCGAAGGGCGGGCGTCCTGTCAGCATCTCGTACAGGACGCAGCCCACGGAGTACAGGTCGCTGCGTTCGTTGCCGGTCTCGCCGAGCCACCGCTCGGGTGCCTTGTACAAAGGGGTGCCCGCGACGGTGTGGGTCTGGGCGGCGTCGGTCAGATACGCCAGCCCGAAGTCGATGAGTTTCACGTCCCCCTGTCGCGTGATCATGATGTTGTCGGGCTTGATGTCGCGGTGGATCACCTCAGCGGTGTGCGCGGCGCCGACTCCCTCGCAGATCTGGCGTGTCCAGCGCACGGTGCGCTCGAGCGGAAGCCCCGGCCCGGACCTGAGGTGCTCGGCGAGGGACCTGCCCTCGACGTACTCCATGACGATGTAGAACTCGCCGTCGTGTTCGCCGCCTCCATAGATCTGCGCGACACGCCTGTGGTTGAGCCGGGCCATGGCCTGGCCCTCCCGCTGAAACATTCTCGCGGTCGACTCGGCGAACTCTGTAGGGACTCCCTGCTGTATGAGACGGCGCCTGGCAAAGAACTTCACGGCCACGGTGCGGCCCAGCCTCGTATCCTCGGCTGTCCACACATCGCCCATGGCGCCACTGACGGGGCCGTCCTTGAGCCTGAGATGGCCACCGATCAGTGTGGAGCTGTCCACCCCTCACCCCTTGTGCCTTGTGCGCGTCGAATCGCGTCGCCCTTGTGGTCAGCGCTGCTTTGAGGTGCCCGCCCAGAGGGCGAGGGCTGCTAGGTTCTGCATGGACTCGTGCCATTCCGTGAAGAAGTCCTCCCGCTGCTGCAGTGCGTTGGCCAGCGTCGTGACGGCCTTATGGCGCAACTGGTCGCCCTGCTCGCGCACGTGTCTCTTCCGCAGGGAAACGCCGCAGACCTCCCACAGGACCCACGCGACCACGGCGAGGATCAGAAAGAGGAACACTCCCCGCGCGAGACCATCGACGAACGGCACCACGAGCGCCCCGGTGACGGTCCCGAACAGCAGGACGCCGCAGACGCGCGGCCAGCGGCGCACCACGGCGTCCGACCGGGCCTGGGTCTGTTGCTCGAGGCGCGCGGCGAGGTCGTCAATGAGTGCGCCCGGATTCACGCGCTGGTACGGATCGGTCGGCAGGTTCCAGGAGTATCCCGCCACGCTCAGGGTGATGTGGTGGGGGAGACGACGCCGGGACTCAGCGACAGCTTGGTTGGCGGCACTCTCCAGGCTTGGCCAGATGGCGCGGAGGGCCATGCGACGGGCTGGAGGGCCGAGCCGAGCCGCGTCCGGTGCGAAGACGGCCTGATCCAGGAGCACCATGAAGGTCACCGGCTCGGCTTCCGGGCCCAGAGACGACTGGTGTGCCTGCCTGGCCGCTTCCAGATCTCCCTCGTGTTCGATGATGCGCTCGAGCCGTCGCATCTGCTCAAGCAGATGTGCCTCGTCAGGCTCGAGCTGGTTGATCAGCCGCTCAAGGGCGCTCTCGACGTGGCGGCCGTCACCGACGGGGCGGTCGGCTCCGTCCGGGCCGTCGGGGAACGTGCGCCGGAGGTAGTCCAGAGTGCTCTGGGGCACGGTCGCTAGTTCCCAGCCGTGCCGGAGAGCGTCCCACTGAGCTCCGCATGTCTCGCGCAGTGCCGTGTACTGGTCTTCGGATGTCCGTCGGCGTAGGTTGCGCAACTGGGCTTCCCACTTCGCGGCCGCTGACGTGCGGTGCATGCTCTGGTTCCATCTCGCCATGGCCTGCCGGGTGTAGCTGAGTGCCTTCTCTCCCAGCTCGTTGCTTGCGATGGCGTCCAGGACGACGTAGAAGTCCTGGCCGAGTTCGCCAGGGTCGAGCGTCTGGAGGTAGGTGTCCATCCAGGCGGCTGCTGCGGCCTCGTTCCCCAGGCGCGAAGAGGTCAGGGCGAAGAAGAGGTTGGCCTTGGCGGCGTCCAGGGTGCAGGCGTGCGACTGGGCGCGCTCACCCTGATCGGTCTCGTTGCGGAAATTGGCGGCCACCGCCATCATCGCCGGGGCCAGCCAGTAGGCGGGCTCGAGGAGCATCCGTTCCTCAACGCAGGCCCGTACCGTAGCGGTGTTGACCACCTTCCTGTGTACGGCCTGTGCGGTGAGGGTGTGGACCAGCCCGCGGGCCAGGGCGCGAGTCTGTTTGCGCTGGGCGAAGTCCGTTTGAAAGACGGTGGTCAGACGGGCCAGTTCGGCCTGGGCCCGGGCCACCTCCCGATCGCGGCCGTACTGCTCGATGAAGGCGTCCAGAACCTTGCGGGTGCCGCTGACCGCGCTCTCCAGTTCCGCGACATCGTGGCGTACTTCGGTGACGTCACCGCGCAGCCGGACGACATCGGCGCGCACGCCGTGCAGACCGTCTTCGAAGGTGTCCAGCCTTCCCCCGTGGCGGGCTTGTTCTTCCCCTACGTCCTCCAGCCGTTCGGTCAGCCGGTGCAGGGCTGAGTCGGTCTCGTTCCGGTCCTCCATGACATCCCCCGAGGTCATCGCGGCATTGTGGCGCGTGCTTGCTCATTATCGAGCACCCACGCACCTTTTGCGGTCAACTGGCCGGAAATGAACGGCGGTTGGGCGACAGCAGCCGGTGTCGGAGCGGCGTGGCAGTATGACGTGCCATGGAGTCAGCACACCGGACGAGGATGCCCCTTGCGTGAGATCGCTTATCTGTCAGAAGGAAAGCTGAGGCAGTTCATACCTGAGCCCCGGCGTCTGCCGCGGGCGAGCACTCTTCGTCTGACCACGCCGTTCGGCGGCATCGACGTGGACGCGCCGGCCCCGGAGCGGGAGTTCGGACAGCTGCGGCACCTGCGGGAGGTGCACCAGCATCTGGAGCTCGTCGCGGAGTGGTACACCGAGCCCCAGCTGCGTCCCGGCCAGTGGGTACAGTTCGAAGCCCCACTGCGGTGCGTGACACTCAGCGGCGCCGACCAGGATCTCGTACTGTTCGTGGACTCGCTGCGGGCATGGGGCGCAAACCGCGCGACAGCCGGAGACTGCCGGTTGTTGATGCACGGGTCGGCCCGGCACCTGCGGGGCTGGACACCCATGCCGGTAGACGGCCCCGAGCTGGAGGCAGTGAACTCCGCATCCAGTCTGGGCGCCTCCTTCGTCACCCGAGCCGGACAAGTCGTCGAGGCACTCACCCGGCACCGCGAGCCGCCGCCCGGGAACCAGCCCTCACCTCGGACAGCCGCCGACCTGCACGATCGGGACGTCCAAGCGCTGCTGCACGCCCTGGACGAGGAGGACACCGGCATCGACACGTCTGCGATGATGACCGGATACGCGCGCGTCACAGGGCTCCTTCCGAGCACCGACACCACGTCCCCGTGCTTGGTGGCGAGCCCGCTCGTTGTGGAGTACGCGGCGGCCGTTGCTGAGCAACGTCTTGCATAAGGGCGTAGCGACGCCGCTAGTCGTGTCTGACAAATGATCTCTGCGAAGCTTCAGCGCCCGAGGCCGTTGGAGCGGTCATGGAGATTGAGCTGGAACTGCACTCGGGACGACCTCCGCGAAAGGGGCCGTCCCGGGACACCCTACTGCGGGCTCTTACGCGCACGGTAAAGCGTTAGCGAGGGTGCTGAGCACCCTCGAGTGGCATGGGTGGGGCAAGCTCGGCTGGGCGGATCCGTACGGCGACACGCGGGATCGTGGACTTGCCACATCGCCAATCAGAGGCACTCTTCCAACGTGCGACCTGACGCCTCGTCGCCCCGCCGACTGCCCCGGGCCCACACGCTGCTGTCTGGCAGATCCGGGGCGGCCGGGCACAGTCGCAGGGCCCGGCCCGGACGGCATACACCGCACGCGGGGCCCTCTCCGCGCAGACGGAGCTGACTCGTGAGTCGACCATCCAAACCCTCGAGTCCTGCAGCAGTCTCCGCGGCAGTAGGTGATTGACAGACCTCCTCGTTGTGAAGTTGGGGCCCCCGCTCCCGCGGGCCCCCGCAACCCCCCCCCGCGGGGGGGGGGGGCCGACCCCCCCGCCCCCCCCCCCCCCCCAAAACA
>NZ_JBHYVB010000116.1:0-32152 GCF_042750115.1 Streptomyces sp. NPDC059455 | reverse complement strand
GCTCTCTGAGTCGATCTCACTATTCTCCACTCTGATCCGCCCGAGCCCGCCCCCCGCCCCCCCCCCCCACTTCACTCAGGCGCGGGCTGTCGCTGTTCGCCCTCGCCCTCGCCCCCTCGCCCGAGAAAAGTCCGCTCAGCTCCCCTCACCCACCCGCCTGCTCAAGACATGATCGCCTCGGCGGCATCCTCCGCGAATATCAACGTGTGGCGTGACCTACACGAATCCGGCAAAGGCAACGTCGGCATAGGGTTCTCGTCGATCAGCGCGCCAAGCTCACTCACCGATGCCATCACTCTTGCCCGCTTGGCACACTTTTTCTTCCAGCGAGACACCTCTGGGGACTGTCTCGCTGCGGCGCCATAGAGCCGGATACGGCGCTCACACTCTGGGAGTGCCGTATCTGCCGGCAGACGCCAAGGGGCTTTGCCGCCCCTTGGCCCAGGCCGTCCACGGCGACCAGGTTGCCCGCACACGGCCTGCCTGCGGAAACCAGCCAGCGAGATCGCCGGTAGCTCCAGTTCGCCGCTGTCGCATGGGGAGCGCGACTGCGTGCTCCCACCTCGAAAGGGGGTCGGGAGCCGACAAGGGGTCCTTATGCCTCTCGATGCACAGAGCATCCGAAGCGATGGGGTGACCTCGCGGGCCCGCGGTTGACGACGGCACACAGGGGCGCGGTACGGCACCGTAGGTCTACCGGATCGGGCGACGAACAAATCGGGCACCGTTGACACGTCTGCGAGTTGGGAGCACGAGGGCTCCCAGAGGGCTCCCACTTGCTCCCAGCCCGGAAACGGTTAAGGCCGCCCCCGCTACCTGCGGAAACGGCCTCCGACCTGCGATGATGCTGGTCGGGACGACAGGATTTGAACCTGCGACCCCTTGACCCCCAGTCAAGTGCGCTACCAAGCTGCGCCACGTCCCGGTGCTCGTTCGGCTCGGGCTCGCCCTCGCCGACCGCGCATGAAGAACAATACCGCACTTCAGGGGGTGGTCGCTGCCACCCCGGGCGAAGATCAGGGGTCCGGCGGGACCAGCTGGGGTGTTCACCTAGTGAGGTCGGGTCATCGCACGCTGTTATCCAGGGCGGAGAGAGGGGCGGTGCACGCAAGGGCTTGACTTGAAGTTTGGTTTAAGTATCACGCTCGGAGCATGACCTTCACTGACGTTCACACCGGGTACGGGTACGACGATCTTCCTCGGCTGATGAGTCTGATGACCGGGGACGAGAAGCACGGGCCGGCTGCTACCTCGACGCTGGACGCGCTCTGGGTGCTCTACGACCGTGTGCTGCGGGTTTCGGCGGGGGGCGTGGAGGCGCCGGAGCGGGATCGGTTTTTGCTGTCCAAGGGGCATGGGCCGATGGCGTACTACGCGGTGCTTGCCGCGAAGGGGTTCTTTCCCGAGTCGCTGCTGGCGGGGTTCGGGGCGTATGACTCGCCGCTGGGGCACCATCCGGATCGGGTACTGGTGCCGGGGGTCGAGATCAGCAGTGGGTCGCTCGGGCATGGGTTGCCGCTGGCCGTGGGGAGTGCGCTCGGGTTGGGGGCGCAGGGGGTCTCCGGGGCGGTGGTCTGGGTGCTCATTGGTGACGCCGAGCTGGACGAGGGCAGCAATCACGAGGCGATCGCGTACGCCGGGGCCGTGGGGCTGGAGCGGTTGCACGCGGTCGTTGTCGACAACGCCTCCGCCAGCCATGGGCGGCCCGGGGGCATCGCCGCGCGCTTTAAGGCCGCGGGGTGGTCCACGGTGACCGTGGACGGGCGTGATCACGAGGCGCTGTACGAGGCGTACACCGCGTCGCACCCGGGGCGGCCGCATGTCGTGGTGGCCCGGGTCGAGGCCAAGGTCTGACACGAATCCAGTGGGAGAGGGACTGTTCTCATGGACACCATGCGTGAGCGTTTCGCCTCCGTCGTCTCCCGTCTTCTGGACGGCGATCCCCGGCTGGCCGTCGTGCTGGCCGAGATCGGTAAGGACGGCTTCACGGACGCGGCCCGGGCGCATCCCGACCGGGTGATCAATGTCGGCATCCGCGAGCAGCTGCTGGTCGGCGTCGGCGGTGGACTGGCCCTGACCGGGATGCGGCCGATTCTGCACACCTTCGCCAGCTTTCTGGTCGAGCGGCCCTTTGAGCAGGTCAAGCTGGACTTCGGGCATCAGGGCGTGGGCGGGGTACTGGTCAGCGCGGCCGGTTCGTACGACTGGCCGGCGGGCGGCTACACCCATATGGCGCCCGGCGATGTGGCCCTGCTGGACACGCTCGACGGCTGGACCGTCCATGTGCCCGGCCATCCGGACGAGGCCGAGACCCTGCTGCGGGACGCGGCCGCGGCCGGTGACGACTCGGTGTACGTACGGCTGTCGGCGCACTCCAACTCCGCCCCGCGGGACATCGTCCCCGGCCGCTTCCTGACCGTACGGGAGGGGCACCGCGGTGTGGTGATCGCGGTGGGGCCGATGCTCGATGGCGTCCTTACGGCTGCCGAGGGGCTGGATGTCACCGTGCTCTACGCCACGACTGTGCGGCCCTTCGACGAGCACGCGGTGCGTGCCGCCGCTGGGGCGGCGGCGGGCGGCGTCGACGTCGTGCTGGTCGAGCCGTATCTCGCGGGCACCTCGACCGCCGCCGTGAACGACGCGCTCGCCGATCGCCCGCATCGGGTGCTCGGCCTGGGCATTCCCCGGCGCGAGCTGCGCCGCTACGGCACGATCGACGAGCATCTCGCGGGGCAGGGACTGGATCCGGTGGCGTTGCGCGAGCGGATCTCCGCCTTCCTGCGGTGAGGCCCGAATTCGACGTTCAGATGTGCTTTTCCAGCCAGGTCAGCAGGTCCTGCTGGACCTCGTCCCGGTTGGTCTCGTTCAGGATCTCGTGCCGGGCCCCCTGGTATCCCTTCCAGGTCAGCTCCCGCGTGCCGCCGTAGCGGAAGTCCTCCAGGAGTTCGTAGACGAGCGTCATCCCCTGGTTGCACGGGTCCTCGGTGCCCACCGCCACATGCACCGGCAGCCCGGCCGGGATACGGACCTGGTGGTGCGGGTCGTTGATCTTACGGACGCCACGGACCCAGTCCTGGGACAGCCCGGCGCTGAAAGCGAAGCCGCACCGCTCGTCCCCCGCGTACGTGGCCACCTCCGCCGCGTCGCGCGACAGCCACTCGAAGCCGGTCCGGTCCTGGATGTGCTCGTACGGGTCGTTGAACGAGGCGAAGAGGGTCGGGGTGAAGGTGGACCGCTCGTTCCGGCCCCGTTCCGCGATCTCCTGGGCGATGCCCGCCAGCGCCTCCTCGGTCTCGGTCCCCGGGAGTGAGCGGAAGGTCCCGGAGAGGATCAGCCCGGCCAGCTCCTCGCCGTACTCCTGGGCGCAGTCGCGGGCCAGCATCGAGCCCATGCTGTGGCCGAGCAGGACCAGGGGCGTGCGGGGGTGCGCGGCCCGCGCGCGGTCGCCGATGGCGCGCAGGTCCGAGACGATCGCCCGCCAGCCGTCGCCCTCCTCGCCCACGACGCCGAAGCCGCCCGTCGAATCGGCGGTGGCTCCGTGGCCGCGGTGGTCCGAGGCGACCACCGCATACCCGTGGGCGGCGAGGAAGCGGGCGAACCGGTCGTAGCGCCGGGCGTGCTCCGCGGCGCCGTGGGCGATCTGGACGATCGCGCGCACGGCGCCGTTCTCCGGCAGCCAGCTGTAGGTCACGACCCGCACACCGTCGGGCATGGGCAGATGGTCGGTGCGGTGGGTGATACCGCCGTCGGGCATGCCGTCTCATCTCCTGGCTCGAATCGGTCTGGTGCGAATGATCTGGTGCGGTTGGAAGCCCACTCTCCCTTTGCCTGGCCCGCAAGCCAAGGGCATCGACGCGGTCCTGTCCCCCGGGGCGCGGGTGTGTAACGATCAAGCGCTTGGTACCGCGTATCGACTGCCGATCCATACAACTCTCTTGTTCCAGGAGGACCGTTGGACTCGCACGACGCTTCGCTCTCCACCAGCTCCCCCAACTCCACTGGTTCGAAAGGCATTTCCGGGTCCCCCAACTCCCCCGGTTCGGAAGGCGTTTCCGGGTCGCCCAACTCCCTTGATTCGACGGACGCCTCCGGTTCGCCCGCCACAGCGGATGTCTTCGCCCTGTCGCGGCGGCGCTTTCTGCAGGCCGCCGCCGTGGGGACCGCCGCCGCCACCGCGGCCGCCCTGCCCTTCGAGACGGCCGCCGCCGCACCGGCCCGGGCGGGCTCGCTCTCCTTCACCGCCGCCACCAACGGCGCGGCGACCCTCTCCCCGTCCGGCGACCGCCTGATCGCCGAGGTCCAGAACGTCCTGTGGTCGGTCGCCCGTAAGGGGGGCGAGGCCGTCGCGCTCACACCGGCCGATCTGGAGCCCACCCGGCCGGTGTACTCCCCCGATGGAAAGCTGCTGGCCGTCTGCGCCTACCGGGGCGGCGGATTTCATATCTGGACGCTGCGTCCCGACGGCTCCGGTTTGCGGCAGCGAACGGACGGTCCGTGGGACGACCGCGGTCCGGCCTGGTCGCCCGACGGCACCCGGATCGCCTTCGCCTCCGAGCGCGGCGGCGACCCCGTCGCGGGCAGCCCGTACCGGATCTGGGTGCTGGAGGTGGCCAGCGGTGAGCTCACCCGGCTCACCGGGGTGGACGGCCAGGACGGGCCGCTCCAGGACGGCGCCTGGGAGGACTTCGACCCCACCTGGTCGGCGGACGGCGAGCGGGTGCTGTTCGTGCGCGGAGCGCTCGCCGGGACGACGCTGAACGCCCGTACGGTGGCCTCCGTACGGGCCGACGGCACCGGACCGGTCACGGCCGAGCACACGGACCCCACCGCCAACACCCAGGTGATGACGCCGTCCGTGTCGGCGGGCGGCCATCTCGCCTATCTGCGCACCACGGCCGCTCCCGCCGCCTCCTGCACGCTGGTCGTGAACGGGGAGCCGGTGGCGATCACGGGCGATGTGCAGCCCGTGCCGCCCCGTTGGGTGTCGCGGGATGAGCTGCTGCTCACCGTGGACGGGCGGTTCCGGGTGTTCCGGATGCCCTCGGCCAGGCGGTCCGGCGCCGATGGAGACGCTGCCGGTGAGGACACCGTCCGGGCCGGGCGCGCCGGTGGGGATGCCGACCGTAAGGCGCTTGCCTACGAGGAGATCCCCTTCTCCGCCACCCTCCCCGTCGACCGGCCCCGGTATCGCGTCAAGCGGTACGACTTCGACGGTGGCGGGGTGCGGCCGGTGCGCGGGTTGCATCTGCCCGCGCTCTCTCCCGACGGCCATAAGGTGGCCTTCGCCGCCCTCAACTCCCTCTGGGTCGCCGATGTCTCCGGCGGCCGGGCCCCGCGCCGGGTCGTACGGGCGGCCCCCACCCGGTATCTGCTGGCTCCCACCTGGACGCCCGACGGACGCGCCCTGGTGTACGCCGACGACCGCGACGGGCTGCTGGCCGTGCGCCGCCGGGACCTGGCCTCGGGCAAGGAGACCGTGCTGGCCTCCGGCGGCCGGGTGCATCCGGCGCTCTCCCCCGACGGCAAGCGGCTCGTCAGTATCGACATGTCGGGAAACCTGGTCCTGCGCGATCTCGACGCCGGTACGGAACGGGTGCTCGCCGCGCCGATGGGCGCCGGAGGGCTGCCGGGTCGGCCGAGCTGGTCACCCGACGGACGCTATGTCGCCCTGTGCGATCGCAATCGCCTGAACCAGCGGTTCCGCGAGGGCTACAACCTGATCCGGGTGATCGACATCAGCACGGGTGCGGCCAGGCAGCACGCGGTCGCACCGCACACCTCCCTCTCCGACCGCTATGACTCCGGACCGGTCTGGTCCCCCGATGGCCGCCATATGGCGCTCATCGTCGAGTCCGCCCTGTGGCTGCTGCCGGTAAGGGCGGATGGCACCCCCGACGGCGCGCCGCGCCGGATGACCGACGAGGCCGCCGACCACCCCTCCTGGTCCGGGGACTCCCGCAGCGTCCTGTATCTGTCGGCGGGCCGACTGCGGCTGCTGGACGTCAAGAGCGGCACCGCCCGGACGGTCCGTGTCCCGCTGGACCACCGGCGGCCACGCCCCGCGGACACCGTCGTCCACGCCGGACGGTTCTGGGACGGCACCGGCGGCGAGGGCGGCGGAGCCGGTCGTGACGGCCGTAAGGGCGGCACGGTCCGCGAGGACGTGGACATCGTGGTGCGCGGCGGACGCATCGCGGCCGTGGCGGCGCACCGGGCCGGGCGGCCCGCGAAGCGGCGCGTCGACGCCTCCGGCCGTACCGTCATCCCCGGGCTGTGGGACGCCCACACCCACCCCTGGCAGTACACCTATGGCGGCCGTCAGACCGCCCTTCAGCTCGCGTACGGCATCACCACCGCGGTCTCCCTCGGCGGGTTCGCCTATGAGCAGGCGCGCCTCAGGGAGGCCGTCGCGGCGGGCGCCCTGGCCGGGCCGCGGCTGCTGGCCACCGGCGAGCTGCTGGACGGGCCGCGCGTCGCGTACAGCATGGGCCGGGCGCATCGCACCCGCGAGGGTCTGCGGCGCTCCCTGGCGCGCGGTGCCGCGCTCGACTGGGACTTCGTCAAGACCTATGTGCGCGCACCGGGTTGGATCATGGAGGAGGCGGCCCGGTTCGCGCATGAGCGGCTCGGCGTGCGCACCGGCAGCCATCTGTGCTCACCCGGCATACAGCTCGGGCAGGACCTGACGACGCATCTGCAGGCCACCCAGCGGCTGGAGTACGGCCACGCCACGACGGCGACCGGGCACTCCCAGCAGGACCTGGCGGAGATCTACACCGCGACCTCCGACTTCCGGCTCATCGCCACGCCGTTCACGGCCTCGCCCCTGGTCGGGGCGGATCCCTCGCTGGCGGAGGACGAGCGGGTCACCCGGCTGATGCCGCCGTGGGACACCGCGCTCGTACGGCAGCTCGCCGGAGCGCCCCCGACCTCGGACCAGCTGAACACGCTGCGCATAGAGATCGGGGTCTACCAGCGGATCCTCGCCGGGGGCGGGGTGGTGGCCCTGGGGACTGATCAGCCGCTGGTGCCGGTGGGCCTCCATCTGCACATGGCGCTGCGCGCCCTGCACCGGTTCGGGCTGTCGCCGGAGGAGGCGCTGCGCACGGCGACCGTCCTCCCGGCACGGGCCTTCGGCGCCGACCGCGACCTGGGCACCCTGGAGGTCGGCAAGCTGGCGGACCTGACCGTCGTGGACGGCGATCCCTTCACGGACTTCGACACGCTGGTACGGACGGTGTCGGTGCTGCGGGGCGGGGTGCCGTACGAGCAGCGCGAGCTGGTCGAGTCCTTCCCCGGGGCCGGTGCCGCGGCGGCACCGCACGGGAAGTCGGCGGATGAGTGGCTGGAGGTGGGGCGGCTGCTGCGGCGTGACTCCTGCTGCTCGGTGGACGGCTGAGGGTGATGGGGGGGCGGGGCGGGGGCTTCGGCCCCTGGCCCGCCTCTGCCCGGCCTCCGGCCTGCTCCTGCCTGGCCGGAGGCCTGCCCCTGCCCGGCCCGCGGCCCGCCCGGCCTCGGCTCCGGTCCCGTCTCGACTCCGGTCCCGTCTCGACTCCGGTCCCGTCTCGACTCCGGTCCCGCCCCGCTCCCTCGGTCCGCTCGGCCCCGTGCTTGCGCCGGGCCCCCGGCCCGCTCGGCCTCGTGCTTGCGCCGGGCCCCCGGCCCGCGTCCCCGCCGAGGCCACGCCGGGCCAGGTGTGCGGAAGGGTCAGCGGGGGACGTCGATCCTGGCCAGGGCTCCCGTCTCCAGGGCGCACCACAGCGCGCCGTCGTGTGCGGCGATGCCGTGCGGTTCGCAGTCGGCCGGGGGCAGGTCGTACGCCGTGATCCGGCCGTCCGTGGTGATGCGCCCGACCCCGCCGCGGCCCCATTCGGTGAACCACAGCACCCCGTCCGGGCCGCTGGTGATGGCGTGCGGCCGGGCCTGCCGGTCGGGCAGTGGGTACTCGGTGACGGTGCCGTCGACCGTGATGCGGCCGATCTGGCCCGCGCCGATCTCGGTGAACCACAGGGCGCCGTCCGGCCCTTGGGCGAGACCCACCGGCGCGGCGGCCTCGGTGGGCAGGGGGTGGGCGGTCGTCCGGCCGTCCATGGTGATCCGGCCGATGGCGTTGCCCTGGTTGAGGGTGAACCACATGGCGCCGTCGGGCCCCGCCGCCATGGCGGACGGGAAGGCTCCGGGCGCGGGGTACTCGGTGATGTCGCCGTCCATGGTGATCCGCCCGATGCGGTCGGCGGCCGACAGCGTGAACCACATGGCCCCGTCCGGGCCCGCGGCGATCCCGTACGGCCCGCCGTCGGCGGTCGGCGGGGCGAAGGAGGACGTCGTGCCGTCCATCGCGATCCGGCCGATGCGGTGGGTGCCGTACTCGCTGAACCACAGGGCGCCATCGGGCCCTTGGGCGATCATCGTCGGCCTGGCTCCGACGGAGTGGACGGTGATCCGGCCGTCGGCGTCCCTGCGGCCGATCGCGCCCTGGTGGACCAGCGTGTACCACAGGGCGCCGTCGGGGCCACCGGTGAGTGCGTAGGGGCCCGCGTCCGGGGCGCTGACGGTGAAGACGCGGACCGGGTCGGCGAGCCACCGGCCGATCCGGTCCAGCAGCACCTCGCCCGGCTCGGACAGGTGGAAGGCGTGTGGCATGCCCTCGTACTCCTCCAGGCGCACGCTCACCCCGGCGGCGTCGGCCGCCTCGGCGAAGCGGCGGGCGTCGTCCAGGAGCACCTCGTCCGTGCCGACGGCGATCAGCAGCGGCGGCAGCCCGCGCGGGTCCCCGTACAGCGGCGACTGCGGGGCCCGGTCGGCGGGCGCGCCGGCCAGGTACTGGGCGCTTATGGAGCCCAGCGCGGCCCGGCTCAGTACGTCCTTACCGTCGTTGGCGGCGATCGACGCACCCGTAAGGGCGAAGTCGGTGACGGGTGAGACCGCGATCGCGGCACCGGGCCGCGGACCGCCGGTCCGCTGGATCTCCAGCAGGGCGGAGAGCACCAGCGTGGCCCCGGCCGACTCCCCGGCGAGAACGACCTCGGCGGGCGGGACGCCCTCGTCCAGCACACCGCGCCAGGCGGCCAGCACGTCCTCGAGGGCCGCGGGATACGGGTGTTCGGGCGCCAGCCGGTAGTCCACCCGCAGGGCGGGGCGTCCGGTCGCCTTCGACAGCCGATAGGCCATCACCCGCTCGGCCTCGGGCATCGTGTGGGCGAACCCGCCGCCGTGCACATAGATCACCGCGCCGCCGCGGGCGCCGGGCGCGCGAACCCAGTCGCCCCGCACCTCGGCATCGTCCGGGAGCGGGGCGGCGATCAGCGCGTCGGGGCGGTCGCGGACCGCTCGGGCCGCCTCGGGCGCCATGGGAACGGCGATGACGTTCGGCAAACGGTCCTCCGTCGTGGGTGGTCGGGGCTCGCGGGGGCAGCGGGCTCATCGGGGAGTCTGGCTCATCTCCCCCGCGAGGAAACTTTACGACGGACGTAAAGTTAGAATCGTCATGTATTGCGTGTCAACATAAATATGCTACGAGGGTAAGATTCGGGGTCATGGATATCGAGTCGAGCACCACGACGGACCCCGCGGCCACCGGCCTGCGCGAGGCCAAGAAGCGTGAGACGCGGCAGCTCATCTCCGACCGGGCCACGGGGCTCTTCATGGCGCAGGGCTTCGAGCGCACCACCATCGCCGAGATCGCCGACGCCGCGCGCGTGGCCAAGAAGACGGTGACCAACTACTTCCCGCGCAAGGAGGATCTGGCCCTCGACCACCAGGACGAGTTCGTCACCGGCCTGGCCCGCGCCGTCGCCGCCCGGGAGCCCGGCGAATCCGCCTTCGTGGCCCTGCGGCGCGCCTTTCTCACCGCCGTCGCCGCACATGATCCGGTCGCCGGATTCGCCGGGCCGGAGTTCACCCGCATGATCACGGAGAGCCCCACTCTCTCGGCCTGTCTGCGCGGACTGCACGACCAGCGCGAACAGGCCCTGGCCGTCGCTCTCGCCGCAGCGGCCGGCGCCGCCCCCGGTGACATCACCGCGCGCACGGCCGCGTCCCTGCTCGCCGGGGTGCATCGCGTCCTGTTCCGCCGGATTCTGGACCTCACGCTCGCGGGGCACACCAACCCGGAGATCGCCGCGGTCCTCGAACCGGAGGCCACCCGGGCGTTCGCCCTGCTCGAACCGGCCCTCGCCGACTACGCGCGGGCCTGAGGCCGCGCCCGGCCCTCATACAGTCAGCGCGCCGCCGCCAACGCGGCCGTAAGGACGGCGGGCGCCTCCGCCAGCGAGGGGCCGTACCAGGTGAGGTGACGGCCGCTGACCAGGGCCGCCGGGCAGCCGGGGAATGCCTCGGGGCCGTCGTCGGCCGTGAAGCGGTACGGCTCGTCGGGCAGCACCACCAGATCCGCCTCCCCCGCCGTCAACTCCTGGATCGGGATCCGCGGATAGCGCTCGGGATGCGCGCTGTAGAGGTGCCGTACGCCCAGCCGGGCCAGGACGTCACCGGCGAAGGTGTCCCGGCCCAGCACCATCCACGGACGCCGCCACACCGGTACGACGGCGTGCCGCACCGGACCCGCGGCCCGTACGTCCGCCCAGGCGGCCTCGGCCTCGTCCAGCCAGCCGGGCCGGGCCAGTCCGCAGCCGCGCACCAGGACCCGCTCCAGCTCGGTGAACGCCTGCTCCAGGGTGCGCACTTCGGTCACCAGGACCTCGAGACCGGCGGCGCGCAGGGCGGCGAGGTCGGAGGGGCGGTTCTCCTCCTCGTTGGCGATCACGAGATCGGGGGCGAGGGCGGCGATCCGGGCGGTGTCGGGGTTCTTGGTGCCGCCGATCCGCTCCGCGGTGAGGCCGGGCGGATGGGTGCACCAGTCGGTCGCCCCGGCGAGCAGCTCCGGCTCGGTGGCGGCGACGGCCTCGGTGAGCGAGGGCACGAGGGACACCACGCGCCGTACGGGGGTGCGAGGGCTCATCGCTCCACCGTACGCCGCGACGAGACGTACGCTACGCCCGGCCGCCCCAACGCCCGCGCGCGCCAACCGCACGCCCCAACACCCGCGCCCCTACGCCAGTCCGCTGGCTTGTCGGAGTCCGGGGCGGCGTGCACCAGCTCCAGGACGTCGGCGTCCTCGACGGCGACCGTACGGACGAGGGCGCGGAAGCGGTCGTCGCGGTCGTCGGAGGGCTCTGCTCGCCGACCATGTTCATCACGGCCAGCAGCACCAGTTCGGACTTGCTGTCGCGGGTGACGGCGGCGCCGCCCTCGTAGATGGTCGTCGTGGCCCTGGCGCGCCGGAAGACGCGGTTGAACTTGGTCATGCGGTCATGCCTCTCCCCCGAGTGGGCATTGGGAGGATCACAGGTTTTCTCCGCCCGGCGCGGCACAGCGCCGGGCGGGACAGATCAACGGACGGGGCAGCGGACGGGGCAACACGACACCGCGGCCCGGAGCATGCGCTCCGGGCCGCGGTGTGCGTGGTGCGGACGGTGATCAGGAAGCCACCGGCGCCATCTTGTCGACGATGCCGGGGTGGGCGTCAATCCACTTCTGGACGCCCTTCTCCTCGTTGCCCTTACCGGCGTCCTGGATGGCCTGCTCCAGGGTCGCCAGCTCCTTCTCGGTCATGTGCCACTTCTTCAGCCACCCGTTGAACTCGGGGAACTTCTTCGGGAAGGACTTGTTGGCGAGGGTGTGGAGCTGGTTGCTGGCCCCGAACGCCTGCTTCGGGTCGGCGAGCTTGGTCAGCTTGTACTTGCTGTAGGCCCAGTGCGGGGTCCACAGGACCACGGCCACCGGCTCCTTCTTGGCGTACGACCGCTCCAGCTCGGCAAGCATCGCCGGCGAGGAGCCGTCACTGACCTTGTACTCCTTGTCCAGGCCGTACTCCTTGAGCACCGTGCCCTTCAGGAGCTTCATCTCGCCGGTCCCGGGTTCGATACCGACGATCTTGCCGTCGAAGGTGCCGGCCTTCCCCTTGAGGTCGGCGAGCGACTTCACGTCCTTGACGTAGGACGGCACCGCGATCTCCAGGGAGGTCTTGTCGTACCACGACCCGACGTCGACCAGGTTCTTCTTGTATTTGTCCCAGTACTGCTTCTGGGCGACCGGTAGCCAGCCGTCGAACTCGACGTCGACCTGCCCGGTGCTCATTCCGGTGAACATCGAGCCGACGTCGTACTGCTTGATCTCCGGCTTGTAGCCACGCCGCTCGAGGACGTTCTTCCACAGGTAGGTGGTGGCGATGTCCTCGTCCCACGGGAAGTAGCCGATCATCGGCGCGGCGCCCGCGTCCTTGCCCTTCTGGTCGGCGCCGCCGGGCACCGGGGCGAGCTTGTTGGCCATGCCCGGGTTCTGCTTCAGCCAGGCGCGCACGCCCTGCTGCTCCTTGCCCTTACCGGCGTCCTGGATGGCCGACTCCAGGCTGGTGAGCTGCTTCTCCTTCAGCTTGAAGTTCTTGATCCACTTGGCGACCTGCGGGTTCTCCTTGGAGAAGCCCTTGCGCGCGAGGGTGTCGATGTGGTCGCCCTTGCCGAAGGCGCCCTTGGGGTCCTTCAGCTTGGTGAGCTTGTACTTGTCGTACGCCCAGTGCGGGGACCACAGGGTGACCGCGATCGGCTCCTTCTTGGAGTAGGAGCGGTCCAGCTGGGAGAGCATGGCCGCGGTGGAGCCCTTGACCAGGCTGAAGTCCTTGTTCAGCCCATAGCCCGGCATGACCTTGTCCTGCATCAGCTTCATCTCACCGGCACCGGGCTCGATGCCGACGATCTTCTTCTTGAAGGTGCTGGACTTCTTCTCGAGGTCCTCCAGGGTCTTGACGCCCTTGACGTACGAGGGGACCGCGACCTCCAGGGAGGTGGGGCCGTACCAGGAGCCGAGGTTCTCCAGCTTGCTCTTGTACTTCGACCAGTACGAGGCGTGGGTGGTGGGCAGCCAGGAGTCCGTCTCGAAGTCGATGTTGCCCGCGGCCATACCGGTGTACAGCGCGCCGACGTCGTACGACTGGACCTTCGGCTTGAAGCCGCGCTGCTCCAGGAGCTCCTTCCACAGGAAGGTGGAGGCAACGCCCTCGTCCCAGTTGATGTAGCCGATGTTGACCGACTGGCCCTTGCCGACGTTGGCGGAGACCTTGGGGCCCTCGTCGTCACCGCCGAACATGCTCATACCGCCGGCGACCAGCGCCAGGACGACCACGCCGACCATGGCGACGGAGGTCGCGGGACGCCAGTGCAGCACCTTCAGGCCGCTGAGCGCCTTTGTCTTCTCCTTGGCCAGCGCGCGGCGGGCCAGCGGGGAGACGCGCTGATTGAGCGCGCTGGTCATCCGGTCCAGGTACATGGCCAGGATGACCACCGCGATACCGCCCTCGAAGCCCATGGCGACATCGACGGAGCTGATCGCCTGGAAGACGGTGGAGCCCAGGCCCTCGGCGCCGACCATACCGGCGATGACGACCATGGACAGCGCCAGCATGATCACCTGGTTGACGCCCGCCATGATGGTGGGCAGGGCCAGCGGGAGCTGGACACGCAGCAGGGTACGGCGCGGATGGGTGCCGAAGGCGTCGGCCGCCTCGACCAGCTCCGCATCCACCTGCCGGATGCCCAGTTCCGTCATGCGGACGCCCGGGGGCATCGAGAAGATGACGGTGGCGACGACACCGGGGACCACCCCGAGGCCGAAGAAGAAGATGCCGGGGATCAGGTAGACGAAGGCGGGCATCGTCTGCATGAAGTCCAGCACCGGACGGATCACGGCGCTCACCGCGCGGTTGCGCGAGGACCAGATGCCGAGCGGCACCGCGAACACGATGGTGATCACACCGGCGACCAGCACCAGTGCGAGGGTGTTCATCGCCTCGCCCCACAACTCGATCGAGTCGATGAGGGCGAATCCCAGGAAGGCGAGCACGGCGGGCAGCAGCCCGCGCAGCCACCAGGCGAGCAGCGCCAGGATGCCCGCGAGCAGCAGCGGCTCGGGGCCGCTGAGCACCGTGTTCACCCCGTCGTACATGCCCTGGACGACGTTGGAGATGAAGTCGAAGAGCCAGCTCAGATTGTCTCGGAGCCAGTTGACGCCGGAGTTGATCCAGCTGCCGAGCTCAAGCCTAGGCACCGGTGATCACCTTCTTGGTGGTCTCGGGCGCGTCCGGAGTGCCACCGGCCGGCGGCTGGGCCCCGCCGGGCCCGCCGTCCGGCTCGCCGAGGGCGGCGAGCAGCCGGGCGCGGGTGACGACGCCGGTGAGCGCGCCGTCGGCGTCGGTGACGGCGACCGCGACTCCACTGCGCGAGCAGGGCTGGAACAGCTCGATGATCGGGGTTCCCTCGGTGACGGTGGCGGGGGCGGCGGCCAGCACGTCCTGCGCGGTGCGGAGCGTGGTGCCGTCGTCGGTCTTGGTGCCCAGCACCTCATCCGGCTCGGCCATGATCGCGCCGGCGGTGAGCACCCGGCTGCGGTCCACGTCCTGGGTGAAGGAGGCGACGTAGTCGTTGGCGGGGGTGACCAGGATGTCCTCGGCGGTGCCGATCTGGACGATCCGGCCGTCGCGCATCACGGCGATGCGGTCGCCGAGCCGCATGGCCTCGTTCAGGTCGTGGGTGATGAAGACGATGGTCTTCTTGAGCCGCTTCTGGAGCTGGAGCAGCTGATCCTGCATATCGCGGCGGATCAGCGGGTCCAGCGCGCTGAAGGACTCGTCCATCAGCAGCATGTCGGCGTCGGTGGCCAGGGCCCGGGCGAGGCCGACGCGCTGCTGCATACCACCGGAGAGCTCATCGGGCCAGGACTTCTCCCAGCCGGCCAGGCCCACCATCTCCAGCGCCTCGGTGGCGCGCCGGACCCGCTCCTCGCGCGGCACGCCCTGCACCTCGAGGCCGTAGGCGGCGTTCTCCAGGACGCTGCGGTGCGGGAAGAGGGCGAAGTGCTGGAAGACCATGCTGATCTTGCGGGACCGGACCTCGCGCAGACCCTTGGGGGTGAACGCGGTCAGGTCGTCGTCGTCGAAGAGCACGCGCCCGGCGGTCGGCTCCAGCAGACCGTTCAGCATCCGCAGCAGAGTGGACTTGCCGGACCCGGACAGACCCATGACGACGAAGATCTGGCCCGCCTCGACGGCGAATGAGGCATCGACGACCGCTGCGGTCGTACCGTTCGCTCGGAGCTCCTCGCGGTCCGCGCCGCCTTCCAGCCGCGCCACCGCCTCATCGGGTCGTCTGCCGAACACCTTGTACAGGCGTTCGGCTCGCAATTTGGCCACATGTACCTCTCAGATCGCACCAAAAAACGACCCGCCACCCCCGCCGGCGGGTCGTGGAGCGGAACGGCATAGGACCGCTGACCGCCGCAATAGTTGAATCACTGAACGGGTTCGCTCCGGGGGCGCGCCTGCCCCGATCGGTTTGGCGTAAACCAAACGGTGATCCACTTCACATTATCCTCGAGATCGGTGTCAGTGGGGTAGTGCATAGTCAGGTTCGTGACGCGACGCCTGATGCTCCTCGACACCGCCTCTCTCTACTTCCGAGCCTATTTCGGGGTCCCGGACTCGGTCCGGGCCCCCGACGGCACGCCGGTGAACGCCGTGCGCGGGCTCCTGGACTTCATCGCCCGGCTCGTCCAGGACCACCGCCCGGACGACCTGGTGGCCTGCATGGACTTCGACTGGCGCCCGGCCTGGCGGGTCGCCCTGATCCCCACCTACAAGGCCCACCGGGTGGCCGAGGAGGCCCCGGCGGGGGCCGGGGTGGACCGGGAGGAGGTGCCGGACACCCTCTCCCCGCAGGTCCCGGTGATCGACGAGGTGCTGGACGCGATCGGCATCGCCCGGGTCGGCGCCGCGGACTACGAGGCCGACGACGTGATCGGCACGCTCACGGGCCGGTCGGCCGGCCCGGTCGACATCGTCACCGGCGACCGCGATCTGTTCCAGCTGGTGGACGACGAGCGCGGGGTGCGGGTGCTCTACCCCGTCAAGGGCGTGGGTACCCTGCAGCTCGTCGACGAGTCCTATGTGCGCGAGAAGTACGGAGTGTCCGGCCGGGGGTACGCGGAGCTGGCGCTGCTGCGCGGCGACCCCAGCGACGGGCTGCCGGGGGTGCCCGGCGTCGGCGAGAAGACCGCCGCCAAGCTGCTGGCCGCCCATGGCGACCTGGCCGGGATCATGGCCGCCATCGACGACCCCGCCGCCAAGCTGACCCCCACCCAGCGCAAGCGGCTGGCCGAGGCGCGGGCGTATGTCGAGGTCGCCCCGAAGGTGGTGCGGGTCGCCTCGGACGTGGCACTTCCCGCCTTCGACCCGGCGCTGCCGCGATCGCCGCGCGATCCTGGAGCCGTGGCGGCGCTGGCGGAGCGCTGGGGATTGGGCGGATCTTTGCGCAGATTGCTGTCCACTCTTGAGGAGTGAGCTGTTAGGTTAGGTAAACCTAACTCTTGTTGATCAGGGAGGTCGCCATGGCGGACCGTCCGGCCCGTAAGACGCGCACGCCGCATCGCGCACAGGTGGTGCGCACCGACCGGCTGACCCCGCACATGGTGCGGGTCGTCCTGGGCGGCGACGGCCTCGCGGACTTCCATGCGGGCGAGTGCACCGATCACTACATCAAGCTGCTCTTCCCGACCGGGGGCGCCGTCTACCCCGAGCCGTTCGACCTGGAGCGGATCCGTGCCGAGTTCCCGCGCGAGCAGTGGCCGGTCACCCGGACGTACACAGTGCGGGCGTGGGACCCGGCCGCCCGCGAGCTGACGGTGGACTTCGTGACCCATGGCGACGAAGGGCTGGCCGGTCCGTGGGCCGCCCGGGTCCGGCCCGGCGAGGAGATCCACTTCATGGGGCCGGGCGGCGCCTACGCCCCCAGCGCCGAGGCCGACTGGCATCTGCTCGCGGGCGACGAGAGCGCGCTGCCCGCGATCGCCACGGCGCTGGAGCGGCTCACCGACAGCCGCGCGGGTGGCGCGGCCGAGGTGCCGGTGCACGTGTTCATCGAGGTGGCGGACGAGACGGAGGAGCTCAAGGTCACCGTGCCCGAGGGGGTCCAGGTGAACTGGCTGCACCGGGGCGCCGCGCCGGTCGGCGAGGCGCTGGTGGCGGCCGTACGGGGGCTGGAGTTCCCACCCGGGCAGATACACGCCTTCGTCCACGGCGAGGCGGGCTTCGTGAAGGAGATCCGCCGCCATCTGCGCCTGGAGCGCCAGATCCCGCGCGAGTGGCTGTCCATCTCCGGGTACTGGCGGCGCGGCCATGACGAGGACGGCTGGCAGGCGTCGAAGCGGGAGTGGAACCAGCAGGTCGAGGCGGAGCAGGAGGGCGCGGGGCCCGAGGAGGCCGCCGCGTAGGCGGCTGTCGCCGCGCAGGAAGTCGTCGCGTAGGGCACCGCACCGGCGCCGCGTAGAGGACGCGGTGCCCAAGCGCTCCGCTGGAAGTGTCGCGAGGTGCGGTCGTTCATCCGCGGCTGCGTCGTGGCCGGTCCCACGCGGCGGAGCCGCATATCGACACGGCCGCGGCGGAGCCGCACATCGACACAGCCCCGCGCCCCTTCGGGGCGTATCCGAACCGCACCGGACTTCAGCGAGGCCGCATAGAGGACGCGGCGCGTACGACCATCAGGCCCCGGCCGGGAGCATCCGGCCGGGGCCGCTGTGTGTACCGCCTGGGCGGGCATGGCGGAGCAGCCGGCGCCGCGGCGGTGGCCTGGAGGGCGCACTCCGGCTCACGCGAGCCCGCCGCGAAGACTTGACATATCATCATATGAGCTCCGTTCGAGCCTTTTTCGCACCTTCCGCACCTATCCCTCTTTTGGTTCACTCACATCAAGCGAGAGTTTCGGCACCACGGTGACCTCGGCGCCGACCCGTTCCATGCATGACTCGCCCTATTACGGCCGGCACCCGGGCACGAGTCCCTCTCAAGTCGCCATCACCGGTCATGCGGTCCCCGCTGAAGACCGTGGCGTCCCAGGCCCCCGAGGGTCCGTCTCCCCTTCCACCCCTCTGCGCGACGGAAGCCGGTGCGGGCAACGGCCACGTGCCCATCTCTCCTCTCTCGGCACACCCGCCCAGAGCAAGAAAGACGATCGAACAGGAGAAAACTCATGCCCATCACCTCCCTCACCCCCAGCCAGGGCACGATCGGCACCACCGTCAACATCAACGGCACATCGCTGGGCTCGACCGTCTCGGTGAACTTCGGCGGTGCCGTCGTCAGCCCGACGGCGGTCTCCAACACCGTGGTCACCTTCGTGGTTCCCTCCTCCGCGCCGTGCTCGGGTCAGGTCTCGGTCAGCACCAACCTGTCGAATGGAACCCGGACGAATTCGGTGCCGTTCTTCGTCATCGTGCGGCCGACGACCACCGGGCTGGACGAGACCTGCCTGCCCGCCGCCGGTGGTTCGCTCACGGTCTTCGGCACCGGCTTCGCGGCCGGGGGCACCGTCAACGTGGGCGCGCTCACCCCGGTCGCGTTCGCCGCCGGCGGCAGCAACACCCAGGTCACCGTCACCGCTCCGGCTCACACCCCGGCCGGCTGCTTCGACACCCAGCAGGTCACGGTCACCACGGCCGGCGGCACCGGCACCGCGGGCGCCACCCTGATCGACTACTACAACGCGCCGAGTCTGACCACCGCCACACTGACCCCCGCGACGGGCGCGGCGGGGACCGAGACCACCATCTCCGGCGCCACCTGCCTCATCGGCATCACCGACGTCACGTTCACCGACTCGGTGGCCACCGCCTTCACGGGCCTGGCCTTCACGCCCATCGACGCCACGTCCATCGTCACCGCGGTGCCCGCCGCGGCGGCCGCGGGCGCCGGGGCCTTCACGATCACCACCTGTGGTGGCACATCCGGCCCCGCAGGCTTCACCGTCACCTGACCCACCGGCCGTGGGCGGGCAAGCCCCGCACGGCCATCCCCCGGGTCAGCACCCCGCATGGCACACGGTGATTTCCGATCCCCCGTGCCCTGGCCGACGTCCCGCCGGTCAGGGCACGGCCGTCCGCACGGCTCAAGAAGGAGAAGGGCATCATGGCCCCCGTAGTGACCAGCGTCAGCCCCGCCCAAGGCAATCCGGCCGGGGGCACCCCTGTCACCATCAACGGTTCCGGCTTCATCGGCGCCACCGTGGTCAGGTTCGGCCCGAATCTCGCCACCAATGTGGTCGTCGTGAGCAACACACAGATCACGGCGAGGACTCCGCCGGGGAGCGGCACGGCCAAGGTCACGGTCACGGGCCCGACGGGCACCAGCACCCAGAACGTGCTCTTCACCTATACGACGGTCGCGGCTCCGGTGCTCACCACGCTCAGCCCGACCTCGGGGCCCACCGGCGGCGGCAATACGGTCACCATCACCGGCAGCAACCTCACCGGCGCCACCCAAGTCCTCTTCGGCGCCACCCCCGCCACCATCCTCACCAACACCCCCACCCAAATCACCGTCACCGCCCCCGCGGGCACCGGCACCGTCAACGTCGCCGCCACCACCCCAGGCGGCACCAGCAACTCACTCCCCTACACCTACACCACGGTCTCCGCCCCCACCCTCACCAGCCTCAACCCCACCACAGGCCCCACCACAGGCGGAAACACCGTCACCATCACCGGCACCAACCTCACCGGCACCATCCAAGTCCTCTTCGGCGCCACCCCCGCCACCATCCTCACCAACACCCCCACCCAAATCACCGTCACCGCCCCCGCGGGGCCGGTGTCGGTGGTGAATGTGACCGTCACCACGCCGGGGGGCATCAGCAATCCGCTGTCGTACATCTATGTCGCCGCCCCGGTCGTCACCGGTGTGAGCCCGCAGTTCGGTCCGGACACCGGCGGCAACTCCGTCACCATCACCGGCAGCGGCCTGGCCCTGGCGAGCGCCGTCCACTTCGGCCCCAACCTCGCCACCGGCTTCACCGTGATCTCCGACAATCAGCTGACGGCGACCGCTCCTCCCGGAACCGGCACGGTCGTGGTCACCGTGACCACACCGGGCGGCACCAGCACCCTGGGCCCCGGGAACCCGTACTACACCTATCTCGGCGCCCCGGTGATCAATTCGCTGATCCCGGACGAGGGTTCGTCATTGGGCGGCGACTCCGTCACGATCAACGGCTCCAACCTCACGTACACCGACTCCGTGACCTTCGGCGGAGTCCCGGCCTCCTTCAGTGTCCTCTCGGACAACCTGGCCGTGGCGACGGCTCCGGCCCATGCGGCCGGAACCGTCAATGTTCAGCTCCACACCCCCGCGGGCAACAGCAACACCCTCCCCTTCACCTACGATCCGGCCTGAGCCCACCGCGGTGGGCGACGGGCTCAGCCGACCGAGGAGTACGCCACGACTCCGCGCAGCAGCCCGTCGACCGCGCGGCGGGCGCTGCGCGCCACGGTGCCCTCGGGGGCCGCCGCGGCGATCTGGCCGAGCACATCGATCAGTTGCTTGGTCCAGCGCACGAAGTCACCGGCGGGCATGTCGATTTCGCGCAGCACCTCGTCGAGCCCATGGCCGGAGGACCAGCGGTAGGCGGCCCAGGCGAAGCCCAGGTCCGGCTCGCGCTGGCCGACGCCCTCCGTCTGGTTGATCTTGTGCTGCTCCTCCAGTGCGTCCAGCCGCCCCCATATGCGCACCATCTCACCGAGCGCGTCCTTGGCCCGGCCCGTGGGCAGCTTGGGCGGCAGCGCGTCATCAGCCGTCCGCGCCTCGTAGACCAGCGCGGAGGCGCAGGCCGCGAGCTCGGCGGGGGGCAGCCCCTCCCAGACGCCCTCGCGCAGGCATTCGCTGGCCAGCAGGTCCAGCTCGCCGTACAGCCGCGCCAGCCGTCTGCCCTCGTCCGTGACCTCGTCGCCGCGCAGATAGCCGAGCTCGCTCAGCAGGGCGCAGATCCGGTCGAAGGTGCGGGCGATGGTGTTCGTACGGCCCTCGATGCGCCGCTCCAGCTGCCGGGTGTCGCGCAGCAGCCGGTGGTAGCGCTCGCCCCAGCGGGCGTGGTCCTCGCGATCGCTGCAGCCGTGGCAGGGGTGGGCGCGGATGGCCGCGCGCAGCCTGCTGATCTCGGTGTCGTCGGCGGCGGCCGAGCGCTCCTTGCGGTGGCGCCGCATATCGTGGTGACCGGCCTTGGTGCGCAGCGCGGAGGCCAGATCGCGGCGCGACTGGGGGCTGCGCGGATTGAACGACTTGGGGATCCGCATCCGGTCCAGCGGCTCGACCGGGACCGGGAAGTCGATCGACGCCAGCCGCTTGACCTGCCGCTCGGCGGTGAGCACCAGGGGCCGCGGCCCGTCGTGGTACTCCATGCCGCGGTGGCCGCCCACCCGCCCGGCGGGCAGCCCGGGGTCCAGCACCAGGGCGAGCCCGGCGAACTTGCCGGTGGGCACATGGATGACATCGCCGGGGCGGAGCTTCTCCAGGGCGACCGCGGCGGCCGCGCGCCGCTGGGCGGCGCCCTGCCGGGCCAGCTCGGTCTCGCGGTCCTTCAGCTCGCGGCGCAGCCGCGCGTACTCGTCGAAGTCGCCGAGGTGGCAGGTCATGGAGGCGCGGTAGCCGTCGAGGCCCTCCTCGTTGCGCTGCACCTGACGGGAGATCCCGACGACCGCCTTGTCGGCCTGGAACTGCGCGAAGGAGGTCTCCAGCAGCTCGCGCGAGCGGTGCCGCCCGAACTGGGAGACCAGGTTGACCGCCATGTTGTACGACGGCTTGAAGGAGGAGCGCAGCGGATACGTGCGGGTGCCGGCCAGCCCGGCGAGCGCCGCGGGGTCCATGGTGCGCTGCCACAGCACCACCGCATGGCCTTCGACGTCGATACCGCGCCGCCCGGCGCGGCCGGTCAACTGGGTGTACTCACCGGGGGTGATGTCGACGTGCTGCTCGCCGTTCCACTTGACGAGCTTCTCCAACACCACCGAGCGGGCGGGCATGTTGATGCCGAGGGCGAGGGTCTCGGTGGCGAAGACCGCCTTGACCAGGCCGCGGACGAAGAGCTCCTCGACAACTTCCTTGAAGGTGGGGAGCATTCCGGCGTGGTGGGCCGCGATGCCCCGCTCCAGGCCCTCCAGCCATTCGAAGTACCCCAGTACATGGAGGTCCTCGTCGGGGATCCCGGCGGTGCGCTCCTCGACGATGGCCCGCGCCTGGGAGCGCGCCGACTCGTCGTTGAGCCGCAGCCCCGCGTGGAGGCACTGCTGGACGGCGGCCTCGCAGCCGGCCCGGCTGAAGATGAAGGTGATGGCCGGAAGCAGCCCCTCGGCATCGAGCCGGTCGATCACCTCGGGGCGGCCCGGGGTCCAGATCCGGGTGCGCTGACGGCGCTCGCGCTCCCGGTCGGCCTCGCGCATATTGCGGCCGCGGCGCTTGTCGCGGCCGAAGCTGGGGCGGCTGTTCTCCATCCGGGCCAGCCGGACCAGATCGGGGTTGACCTCGCGGCGTCCGCCCTGGTCGCCGTCCTGGCCGTTCTTCTCCTCGAACAGGTCGTACATCCGGCGCCCGGCCAGCACGTGCTGCCACAGCGGCACCGGACGGTGCTCGGAGACGATGACCTCGGTGTCACCGCGGACGGTGTCCAGCCAGTCGCCGAACTCCTCGGCGTTGGAGACGGTCGCGGAGAGTGACACCAGCGTCACCGACTCGGGGAGGTGGATGATGACCTCCTCCCAGACGGCGCCCCGGAACCGGTCGGAGAGGTAGTGGACCTCGTCCATCACCACATAGCCGAGGCCGAGCAGCGACTGGGAGCCGGCATAGAGCATGTTCCGCAGCACCTCGGTGGTCATCACGACCACCGGGGCCTCGGAATTGACGCTGTTGTCCCCGGTGAGCAGGCCGACCTGGTCGGCGCCGTAGCGCTTCACCAGGTCGGTGTACTTCTGGTTCGACAGCGCCTTGATGGGCGTGGTGTAGAAGCACTTGCGGCCCTGGGTCAGCGCCAGGTGGACGGCGAACTCGCCCACGATGGTCTTGCCCGAGCCGGTGGGGGCGGCGACCAGCACGCCCTTGCCGCCCTCCAGGGCCTTGCACGCCTCGATCTGGAACGGGTCCAGCTCGAAGTCGTACATCTCGCGGAAGGGGGCCAGCGCGGCGGCCTGCTCGGCGGCCCGGACGCGGGACGCCGCATAGCGCTCGGCGGGAGATAGCTCGTCGGTCATCGTATCTACGAGCCTACCGGCCACCTCCGACAGCGCACGCGATCTTTATCGGGGCTTTGTTCGGCCCACCGGACCGGGCCGCTCACCGAGCCGCCCGCCGGGCCGTCCGATGGACGGCCGCAGGCGGGCGGTTATGGCCGGGTACGGCTGTGTACGGCTATGTGACGTCGTCGTAGCCGTTGCGCCGGGCGGGGCCGGAGTCGTCCCCGTCGGTGAGCTCCGGCTTGGCGCTGGGCGCGACCACGGCCTCGGGGGTCAGATCCAGCTGGGACGCCTCGTCGTCGCTCAGACCGAAGTCCGGGTCGGCGGCCCGGCGGCGCGCCTTGCGCCGGTCGTTGAGCAGGGAGACGCCCACGGCCCCGAAGTAGAGCACGACGACCGGCCCGGCCAGGGCGAACATGCCGACCGGGTCGGTACTGGGAGTGGCGATGGCGCCGAAGACCGTGATCCCCATGATCATGGCGCGCCACCAGCCGAGCATCCGGCGCCCGCTGAGGATGCCGGTGAAGTTCAGCAGGATCAGCAGCAGCGGAAGCTCGAAGGCGAGCCCGAAGACGACGACCATCCGGGCCAGCAGATCGAGGAAGTCGTCCAGCGGGAGGAGGTTGTTCGCCCCCTCCGGGGTGAAGCCGATGAGGACCTTGGCGCTGGTCGGCAGGATCAGGTACGCGAAGTACGCGCCACCGACGAAGAGCGGGACGCCGAGCCCGACGAAGAACAGGCCGTACTTCTTCTCGTTGCGGTGCAGCCCGGGCGCGAGAAACGCCCACAGCTGATAGAGCCAGACCGGTGTGGCCACCACCAGACCGGTCGTGAAGGAGACCTTCAGCATGATCGTGAACGGCGACAGCAGACCGTTCACGGTGAAGTAGGCGCAGTTGTGACCCTCACCCCCTTCGCCCCCCTTGCCCGTGAGGTCGGAGAACGAGACCCCGCCACAGCCGACGGCGTCCAGCACCGGCCGCATCAGGAACTTCGCGATGTCCATGTAGTAGAACATCGCGATGATCGTGACCACACAGATCGCCAGGACCGATTTGAGCAGCCGGTTGCGCAGCTCACGCAGGTGCTCGGAGAGGGGCATCCGCCCCTCGGGGTCCTTCTCCTTGTTGCGGGCAGACTTGAGCAACCCACGTCCTCATCTCGTGCGTCCGGCGGCGGCCCTTCGCGCCGCCTTCAAGTGGCCCTGGGTCAGCGCTTGGTGGTGTCGCTCGGCTCCGACACCGGGCGCGAGCTGGTGACGTCTCCGGGCGCGGCCTGGATGGTGCGGTGAGTGGCGTCGTCCTGACCGGGGTGGGGCGGGTCGGCCGGCGCCGCGCTCTGCTGCTGGCCGTCCGACTTCATCGCCTTCGCCTCGCTCTTGAGGATCCGGGCCGACTTGCCCAGCGAGCGCGCCATGTCCGGAAGCTTCTTGGCACCGAACAGCAGCAGCACGACGACAAGGATGAGGAGAATCTCGGGAACGCCGATCTTTCCGAACAGCATAAGCGTCTACCTTCTCACCGAGGCGGCTGGGGGTGGGGCTGCCCGACCGGTCGGACAGGTGTCCGGCAGCCGTGCTGTCAGCGATCGTAGCGCGCGGGGGTAAACCGTAAGCAATCCCCGTGCGGACTCCGGGTTGCGGCCCTCCGCCTCGTTTCCGGGGCCACGGAATCTCAGCGTACCCCGCTTGGCTGTGGGGCAGCAGAGTGCCCATCAGCGGCGACCCGCGAGGAATCCGGCGGCGGCCCTCACCGCCGACCCAGCACCACGGTCACCGCCGACGCAGCGCGGCCCTTACCGCCGACGCGGCGCGACAGTCACCGCCGACGCGGCGCCGCCCTTACCGCCGACGCGGCGCGACAGTCACCGCCGACGCGGCGCCGCCCTTACTGCCGACGCAGCGCGTCGACGGTTGACCCCAGCGGAGTCGAGGCCCGCTCCAGGTCCTCCGCGGCCCGGGTGATCCGCTCCGAGCTGTCCGACACCTGCCGGGCCAGCCTGCGGACCTCGGCGTAGACCCGCGCCGAGAGCACGGCGAGAACGGCGATTCCGCAGAAGGCGAGGGCGAGGGCGAGGGCGAGCATCGGCCAGAGCATGCGGCAGAGCCTAGACGGTGGAGTGCAGCCGCAGCGTACGCACCCCGCCGCCGGTGAGCAGCTCCACGATCCGCTCCCCCGCCGGTTTGCGCACCGCGGTTCCGCAGTCGGGGCAGGTGAAGGAGTAGAAGGTGGTGCGGTGGCTGGCCCCGATGGCCAGCCGCAGGGCGCCCGCGGCCAGCTCGAACCGGCCGCGGCACTGCGGACAGGCTGCCTTGAAGATCACCGACGTGGCACTCCCCCGTGCGGTCACTGTGTGCGTCCCTTCACTCACCGTACGCCGCGAGCGCCTGCCGCGCCGCGTCCCGAGCGCTGTCCGCCAGCTCCCGCGGCGAGACGATCCTGCCGTCCCCGCCCAGCCGCAGCGCCAGGCGCCGCAGCGAGCCGGGGTCGGGCGCGCGCAGCGTGATCCGGAGGCCGCCGTCGGGCAGCTCATCGGCGCTGTCGTGCGGGTAGTACTCGGCGACCCAGCGCCCGCCGGGGCCGACCTCGACGACCACCTCGGGATCCTCGGCGCCGGTCTGCACCAGGGCGGAGGACAGCTCCGACAGGTCGCGCAGCTCGATCGGCGGCGGATCGGACGCGTCGTCCAGCAGCTTGATCTCGACGACCCGGTCCAGCCGGAAGGTCCGCCGCGCCTCGGAGAGGCGGCACCACGCCTCCATGTAGGTGCGGCCGACGGCGAAGAGCCGGATCGGGTCGACCTCGCGCTCGGTGATCTCGTCACGTGCGGGTGAGTAGTAGCGCAGCCACAGCCTGCGGCGCTCGGAGATGGCGCGGTCGACATCGGCGAAGACCCCGCCCTCCGACTCGAAGATCACCGACAGCCGGGAGCTGGCGCCCGCCGCCTCGCCCGCCGCGGCCTCCAGCTTGGCGGTGGACCGCAGCAGCGCGTCCCGGTCGCCCTCGCGCAGCCCGGGGAGGGTGGCGACGGCGCGGGCGGCGACCAGCAGCGCGGTGGCCTCGTCGGCGGCCAGCCGCAGCGGCTCGGCCACATCATCGGGGTTGTGCCACCAGATCCGCTCTCCGTCGGTGTCGATGTCCATCAGGTCGCCGCCGCGGAAGCTGGTGCCGCACAGCGGCAGCACATCCAGGTCGGCGATCAGCTCGTCCTCGCTGATGCCGAAGGCCCGGGCGACGTCGGCGACGCGGGCGCCGGGGCGCTCGCGCAGATACGTCACCAGGGAGAGCATCCGCCGGGTCTGGTCAATAGCGTTTCCGGCCATGGTGAAGTAAGTCCGTCCCCTCAGCCCTTGGCGACCGCGCGCAGCCGGTCCACGACATCCGCCCGCAGTTCCTCGGGCGCCAGTACGACCACATCCGGGCCGAACTCCACGAGCCAGGCGTCCAGGCCGTGCCCGTACGGAATCTCCAGCTCGTCCCAGCCGTCGCCGGCCTCCCGGGTGGACAGCGCCTTCGCCCGCAGCGGATAGCCGTGGCCCGAGCGCAGCCGGATCCGGGCGGTGCCGTTGGCGGTCTCGCCCGCCCAGCTCTCCACGGTCTCCCGGACGGTGACGTGGTCGGGCACCTCGGCGGTGAACTCGCCGGACCGCAGCCGGACCCGGCCGGTGATCCGGGAGAGCCGGAAGACCCGCTCGGCGGCGCGCTCGCGGTCCCATCCGGCGAGATACCAGTGGCCGCGCCAGCACTCCAGGGTCCAGGGCTCGACCTGCCGCTGCTCGGGGCGCGCGGCGTTCGCCTTGCGGTAGTCGAAGACGACGGGGCGGCGGTCGCGGCAGGCGAGCATCAGCGGCTCGAAGGCGCTCTCATGGACCGGGATGCGCGGCTCCAGCGCGCTGTGCCCGGGCGTGTCGTACGGGTCCTCGGCGACCGGCATCCCGGCGGCGCGCAGCTTCTGCAGAGCGCCACTGGCGGCGCCCGCGAGCCGGGCCTGCTGCCAGACCTTGGCGGCGAGGCCGAGGGCGGCGGCTTCCTCGGCGTCGAGGGTGATCGGCGGGAGGCGGTTGCTGTCCCGTCGGGCGAGATAGCCGATCTCGCCGTCGAGGCCCTCCACCGTCTCGATGATCAGGCCGAGTTCACGCAGATCGTCCTTGTCGCGTTCGAACATACGGTTGAACGCTTCGTCGTTGGCCGTGTCGGTCTGGAGGTACGCCTCTATGGAGCCCCGCAACTCCCGTTTGGTCAGCGGACGCCGCGTTCCCAGCAGGCACAGGGCCAGGTTCATCAACCGCTCGGCCTTGGCAATCGCCATCGACGCCCTTTCTTCGTGACCTTACGCACGTGACCGTACCGCTACCGGGACGCGCGGCAAAAGCCGAGGGCCCCTGCTCACCGGCAGGAGCCCTCGGCGCGACGGACGGCCGTCTCAGACGGAGACCAGGTCGCAGACGAAGATCAGCGTCTCGCCCGGCTTGATCCGGCCACCACCGGCGCCCCGGTCGCCGTAGCCGAGGTGCGGCGGGATGATGAGCTGGCGGCGGCCGCCGACCTTCATCCCCTGCAGGCCCTGGTCCCAGCCGGAGATGACCTGGCCCACGCCGAGCTGGATCCGCAGCGGGGTGCCGCGGTTGTAGCTCGCGTCGAACTCCTCACCCGTGCTGAAGGAGACGCCCACATAGTGCACGGCGATGTTGTCGCCGGCCTTGGCCGCGGGCCCGTCGCCCTCCCAGATGTCCTTGATCTCCAGCTCGGCCGGCGGCTCGCCGCCCGGGAAGTCGACCTCGGGCTTCTCGATGCTCACGAAATTGCTCCTTGTGACGTGGTGGGCAACCCGCACAGGCTACAGAATCGCCAGGATGTCCACGGAGAACACCAGCGTGGAGTTGGCGGGGATGCCCTTCTGGGCCGCCTTGCCGTAGCCCAGGTCCGGGGGCACGACGATCAGCACCCGGCTGCCCACCTTCTTCCCCGTCAGCCCCTGCGACCAGCCCTTGACGACCTGCTGGAGCGAGAACTGGGCGAGCTCGCCGCGCTTGTAGGTGGAGTCGAACTCCTTGCCGCCGTCCCACAGCACGCCCTTGTACTGGACGAGCAGCGCGTCGGTCTTCTTGACCTCCTTGCCGTCACCCTCGATGACGTAATCGGAGACCAGCTTCTTCGGCGCGGGCTTCTTGGGGACGGTGATGCTGGGCGCCTTGCCGTCGGTGTTGGCGGACACCTTCGGCAGATCGGCGTCGGTCTGCTCCACCTTGCTGCCCTTGGCCGAGCTCTTGGCGTTGTAGGCGCCGACGAGGTCGATGACGAAGACCAGCGTGTCGGTGCCCTTGATACCAGCCTGCGGCTGACCCTGCTTGCCGTAGGCATACGCGGGCGGGACGGCCAGCTCCAGCCGGCTGCCGAGGTTCCGGCCCAGCAGTCCCTGGTCCCAGCCCGGCAGGACCTGGCCCTTGCCGATCGGGAAAGCGGCGGTCTTCTTCTTGTCGAAGGTGTTGTCGATGACCTTCCCGGTGTCCCAGATCTGCGCCAGGTAGTTGATCTGGAGCCAGTCGCCCTTGACCGTCTTCTTGCCGTCGCCCTGACTGATCGTCTTGACCGCGAGATCCTGCGAGGGCTTCCCCGTGCCCTTGGCGACCTTCGGCTTCTCACCGAACTTCTTGCCCGCGGTGATGGCCGGCACCGGGCCGGAGACGATCTTGCCGCTGGGGGCCGGTGAGGGACTCTGGCTCGTCGGCTCCTGGGACGGCTTGGTCTTGTCTGACCCTGACTTATCGTCACCGCAGCCCGCGAGTGTCAGCAGGCCCGCGGGCACGGCAAGGAGTACGGAGCGTCGACGCACGGAGTCCTCGTTAGGTAGATCTTCGATGGCCAGTGCGCGCCACTCTACGACGTGACTCGGGCCCCGTCCGGAGAACGCACGGGGCCCGAGGGGAAGGTAAGCCGTACGCCGGTCACATACCGGCGATCAGCTTCTCCACCCGGTCGTCGACCGAGCGGAACGGGTCCTTGCACAGCACGGTGCGCTGCGCCTGGTCATTGAGTTTCAGATGCACCCAGTCGACGGTGAAATCGCGGCGCTGCTCCTGGGCCCGGCGGATGAAGTCGCCGCGCAGCCGGGCGCGGGTGGTCTGCGGTGGGACCGACTTGCCCTCGAAGATCTTCAAGTCGTTGCAGACCCGAGCCGCCTGGCCGCGCTTCTCCAGCAGGTAGTAGAGCCCGCGGCGGCGGTGGATGTCGTGGTAGGCGAGGTCTATCTGGGCGATGCGGGGATGCGACATGGTGATGTTGTTCTTCGCCCGGTACCGCTCGATGAGCTGGTACTTCATCACCCAGTCGATTTCGGTGCCGATCCGGTCGAGCTCCTCGGTACGGATCGCGTCGAGGGTGCGGCCCCACAGCTCGAGGACGCGCTCGACCATGCCGGTGCGGATGCCCCGGCGCTCGCAGAAGTCGACGGCCTTCTCGTAGTACTCCTGCTGCACCTCCAGGGCGGACGCCTCGCGCCCGCTGGCGAGGCGCACCTTGCGCTGCCCGGTGATGTCGTGGCTGACCTCGCGGATCGCCCGGATGGGGTTCTCCAGGGTCAGGTCGCGCATCACCGTGCCCGCCTCGATCATGCGGAGCACCAGGTCGGTGGCGCCGACCTTGAGCAGCATGGTGGTCTCGGACATGTTGGAGTCGCCCACGATGACATGCAGCCGGCGGTAGCGCTCGGCGTCGGCGTGGGGTTCGTCGCGGGTGTTGATGATCGGCCGGGAGCGGGTCGTGGCGGAGCTGACGCCCTCCCAGATGTGCTCGGCGCGCTGGCTGACGCAGTAGACCGCGCCGCGGGGGGTCTGGAGGACCTTGCCCGCGCCGCACAGGAGCTGTCGCGTCACCAGGAACGGGATGAGAATGTCGGCGAGCCGGGAGAACTCGCCGTGCCGTGCCACCAGATAGTTCTCGTGGCAGCCGTAGGAGTTGCCCGCGGAGTCGGTGTTGTTCTTGAAGAGATAGACGTCGCCCGCGATTCCCTCCTCGTGCAGGCGGCGCTCCGCGTCCACGAGCAGACCTTCGAGAATGCGCTCGCCCGCTTTGTCGTGGGTGACCAGTTCGGTCACGTTGTCACACTCGGGTGTCGCGTATTCCGGGTGTGAGCCCACGTCGAGGTAGAGGCGGGCGCCGTTGCGCAGGAAGACATTGCTGCTGCGGCCCCAGGAGACGACACGGCGGAAGAGGTACCGCGCCACTTCGTCAGGAGACAACCGGCGCTGTCCCCTGAATGTGCACGTGACGCCGTACTCGTTCTCCAGCCCGAAAATGCGGCGGTCCATGCCTGAACATTACGCCTGATGGCGTGCTCTGAAACCGGGTTCGGCGGCATGGTTGCGATCATTTTCCGCGGGAGGTTCATCCGGTGTTCGGTACGTGGCCGGCCGGATGACGGGGCGCGGCCCGTCCAGGAGGAACCGCTGGGCCGCCAGCAGCACCGCCAGCGCGGCCGCGCCACCGGCCGCCGGCACCGCGAATCCGGGGACCACCCCGCCGAACTGGACGGCGGGCCCGGCCACGGCGGTGCCGACCGCGTTGCCCACCACGAAGGTGGTCACCAGCCAGGAGAACGCCTCGGTGACCGTGCCGGACGGCGCGTGGCGGTCCACGACGACGAAGGCGCAGGCCAGCGCCGGAGCGAGGAACACGCCCGCCACCCCGGCGAGGACGGTCATCGCGACGACGCCCGGTACCAGTATCAGCGGCAGATAGCCCAGCGCCAGCGCGGCCACGAGCAGCCGCAGCCGCCGTTCGGGCGCGCCGGGCCAGGTGCGGGCGCCGTAGACGATGCCGCCGACCAGCGCGCCCACGCCGAGGGCGGAGAGCAGCGCGCTGGAGACCATGCCGCCGCCGCGCTCGTCGGCGTACGCCACGGCGGCCACCGCGATGGCGCCGAGGGCGAGCCCGATGAAGAAGAACGAGCCGAGCAGCACCAGCAGCCCGGGCGAGCGCAGCGCGCCCAGCCAGTGGGCCTCGCGCGGCGCGGAGCGCCACTGCCTCGAGGGCCGCGAGACCACGACGGTGAGCGCGCCCGCGACCCCGACGGCGTTGATGACCAGCAGCGCGGCCGCCTCGGACCACACGGCCACGGACAGGGTGACCAGCAGCGGGCCGACCGCGAACATCACCTCCTGGGCCACGGCGTCCAGCGCGTACGCCGCGTGCACCTGGTCCTCGCGCCGCAGCACCGTGGGCCACAGCGCCCGCAGCCCGCCCTCCAGCGGCGGGGTGAACAGCCCGGCGATCAGCATCGCCGCGTACGCCACGGACAGCGGCTCGAGCCCGACGACGGCGAACAGGACCATCCCGAGGGCGGAGGCCACGGCGGCGGGGAGCATCACCCGGGGCTGGCCGAGGCGGTCCACGGCCCGGCCCAGCAGCGGCTGGCCCACCGCGTTGGCCGCGCCGTAGACGGCCGTGAGCCCCCCGGCGAGGGCGTAGCTGCCGCCCTCGGCGCGGGCGAAGAGCAGCACGGCGAGGGCGGCGGTGGCGTTCGGAAGCCGTCCCAGCAGCGTGCCGGTGAGCAGCCGTGCCGCGTGCGGGGTGCGCAGCAGTTCCCCGTAGCCAGCCGCCATTGCCTGCCCCTTCCTGCGGGTTCCGGTGGGTTCCGGTTGTTCCGCCGGGTTGTCGCGAGCGTGTCGCGGGTCATGAGTGACGTTGTACGTATAACGTCCAGCGTCATACGTACCATGGCCGCCACCGCGGGTCCACTCGCGGGCCGGAATGAGCAGCCTGCGGTCAGCCGTAAGGCGACCGAGGGGAGCGGAGGCGATGGTGGCGAGCGCGGACCGCGCCCACGCGGCGAGCGGGGCCGCCGGGAAAGGTTCCCGGGGAACCGGCCGGACGGGTGAGACCGCGCGGCGCGGTGGCCCGGGCGGCGGGACGGCTCCGGGCGGTGGAGCCGCTCCGGGCGGTGGAGCCGCTCCGGGCGGTGGAGCCGCTCCGGGCGGTGGAGCCGCTCCGGGCGGTGGAGCCGCTCCGGGCGGTGGAGCCGCTCCGGGCGGTGGAGCCGCTCCGGGCGGTGGAGCCGCTCC
>NZ_JBHYVB010000115.1:36803-37307 GCF_042750115.1 Streptomyces sp. NPDC059455 | reverse complement strand
CCCCGGTGGGTATCCACCCGCGCGCCCCGCCCCGCGCGCGGCCGGGCCAGGCTCGCCTCGCGGTCCGGGAGGCGCCCGTCCTTGCCGGGCTTGGGCGCCATGCGCTCCAGCCGCCCGGCCGCCGCGAGCGCTCCGGCGACCGCGCCGATGCGGCCCATGTGCCCGCGCACCACATCGGCCGCCTCGGCGAGCCGGTCCGCCAGCGGCTGGTCCAGGGCGATCGACTCCAGATGGGCCACGGTGTCATCGGGCCGTACGGCCTCCGCCATACAGGCCGCGAGCAGGGTGTCCTTGTCCTCGAAGACCCGGAAGATCGTGCCTTCCCCGATGCCCGCGGCTCGGGCGATCTTCGCGGTCGTCACGGAGGCGCCGTATTCGACGACGAGGGGGAGGGCCCCGGGCACGATCAAAACCCCGCCCGGGGGGGGGGGGAGTGGGGGGGCGGGGGCCCGGGGGGGGGGGGTGGGGGTTTGAGGCGAGGCTGTGATTGCGGGGAGCCTAAGG
>NZ_JBHYVB010000115.1:0-36793 GCF_042750115.1 Streptomyces sp. NPDC059455 | reverse complement strand
GCCCCGGGGCCCGCGGAGGGGGCGTTCTTGGCGGTCGTCAGGGTGGCGCGGTATTCCCCGCCGAGGGGGAGCGCCGCGGCGCCGATCCTCGCGCGGCGCTGGTCGGGGTCCATGGCGGGAGCGCGGCGCCGGGGTGGGGTGGAGGGGTTCTCTGCCTTCTCTGTCATGCGGGATACCGTACGGAGTGAGTACTCACTCCGTCAATGCACGGCGTGCGGCTACAAGGGGAGTGGCGGCGAGACCTTCTGACGTTGTCCGTCAGCGCGCGGCGAGCAGGGCCCGGCGCAGGGCGCGGCCCGCTTCGGACGGGGGATGGTTGCGCGAGGCGGCCAGGCCGAGACCGTGGAACGGGGGCGGATCGGCGAGATCGACCTGGGTGAGGCCGGGCTGCGAGGCGATGGTCTCCTCGGCCACGAAGGCGAGCCCGAGACGCCGCCGGACCATGGTCAGCGCGGTGGTGGTGTCCACGACCTCCAGCGCCACGGTGCGCTGGACCCCCGCGGTGCCGAAGAGGCTGTCGACGATGGTGCGGTCGCCCCATCCCGTGGGGAAGTCGATGAAGCGGCGGTCGGCGAGGTCGGCGTAGGTCACACCGTGGGCCTCGGCGAGAGGGTCGTCGGCGCGGCAGGCCAGCCCGAGGCGTATCCGCGACACATCGTCGATGATCAGATCCGGGCCGAGGACGGCGGGGCCGTGCGGGGGCACGGGCAGCAGCATGAGGTCGAACCTGCCCTCGCGCAGGGCGGTGGCGTGTCCGGCCAGCGGACCGGTCGAGTGGCGCAGCCGCACCACGACATCCGGATGCTCGGCCTGAAACGCGCCCAGCGCGCCGATCAGATCGAACGAGCCGGTGGACAGGACCATCCCGAGCGTGACCGTGCCGCTGAGCCCCCCGGTGAGACGGCCCATGTCATCGCGCGCCCGCTGTGCCTCCGCGAGCAGGATCCGGGCCCGGGCCAGCAGCGTGCGCCCCGCGGTGGTCAGCTCCAGGGTGCGGTGCGAGCGGTCGAAGAGCGCGGTCTGGAACTCCTGCTCGAGCCGGGCCACGGCGGCGGAGGCCGCCGACTGGACGACGTGTTCCCGCTGGGCGCCGCGGGTGAAGCTGCGCTCCTCTGCCACCGCGACGAAGTACGCCAGCTGTCGGAGCTCCACTGTCATCTCCATTCGCGATGCCACACAGCACACATCATCGTTGGACACGATACCTATGGGCCCGCCACCGTGGAGGGGAAGCGGAACGCCCCGGCCGGACGGCCCGGTTCGGCGCCGCATCCCACCAACTCGCCCTCGCGTCAGGGCACTTCACCACGGAAGGCATCCATCGTCATGAGCGTCTCAGCCATCCAGATCGGGCTCCACCCCGATGCCATCGACTACGAGGCGCCGGAGTTCGCCGCCTTCGCCGGTCTGAGCCGGGAGACGTTGCGCGCCGCCAACGACGACAACCTCGCACTGCTGCGCGACGCCGGATACGAGGCGGACGGATGTCAGATCGACTTCGGGGAGACCGCCCTCGACACCATCCGCGCCATGCTCGGCCGCAAGCGCTACGACGCGGTCCTCATCGGCGCCGGGGTACGGCTCACCGCGGGCAACACACTGCTCTTCGAATCCATCGTCAACCTCGTCCACACCGCGCTGCCCCACGCGCGGTTCATCTTCAACCACTCCGCCGCGGCCACCCCCGACGACATCCGCCGCCACTACCCCGACCCGGCCGCCACCGTTCCCCTCGACCTCCCCCGCGACCTCGAGGAGGCCGCGATGAAGAACCCCGGCAATGCCGCCCGCCCCGAAGCCGCCCACGGCCCGCGGGAGACACGGTGACCGCCTTGGCCCGGCCCCACGAGGAGGCGGACCCGGCCCTCCACCTCACGGATGTGCTCGTCGTCGGCGGCGGGCCGACCGGAATGACCCTGGCCGGGGATCTGGCCCGGGCCGGCCGCGCGGTCACCGTGCTGGAACGCCGACCGGCGATCCATCCGTCCAGCCGTGCCTTCGTCACCATGCCCCGCACCCTGGAAGTCCTCGACAGCCGCGGTCTGGCCGACGACCTCCTGGCCGACGCGAACACCACCGAAGCCGTCCACCTGTTCGCGGGCGCCACGCTCGACCTGACCCATCTGCCCTCCCGCCACCGATACGGGATGATCACCCCGCAGACCAACGTGGACCAGGCGCTCGAACGCTACGCCCGCGACCAGGGCGCCCAGGTGCTGCGCGGCACCGAGGTCACCGGCCTCGCACAGGACGCCGACGCGGTCACCGTCACCGCCCGCCCCAACGGCGATGGACCCGCGTCCACGTGGCGAGCCCGGTATGTCGTGGGGGCGGACGGGGCGCACAGCACCGTCCGCGACCTCCTCGGCGCCGACTTCCCCGGCAAGACGGTCCTGACCTCCGTGGTGCTGGCCGATGTCCGCCTCGCCGACGGCCCCGCCGGAAACGGGCTCACCCTGGGCAACACCGCCGAGGTCTTCGGCTTCCTCGTGCCGTACGGGAAGGCGCGCCCCGGCTGGTACCGGTCGATGACATGGGACCGCCGCCACCAACTGCCCGACAAGGCTCCCGTGGCGGAGGCGGAGGTCACCCGGGTACTGGCCGAGGCCATGGGACGCGACGTCGGAGTGGGCGAGATCGGCTGGCACTCCCGGTTCCACTGCGATGAACGCCAGGTCCGCTCCTACCGGCACGGCCGGGTCTTCCTCGCCGGGGACGCCGCCCACGTACATTCCCCGATGGGCGGCCAGGGCATGAACACCGGCATCCAGGACGCCGCCAACCTCGCCTGGAAACTCGACCTCGCCCTCGGCGGCGCCGACCCGGCCATCCTGGACACCTACCACCGGGAGCGCCACCCCGTCGGCCGCCGCGTCCTGCTCCAGAGCGGTGCCATGATGCGTGCCGTCACCCTCGGGCCGCGCCCGGCGCGGTGGCTGCGCGACCATCTGGCCCCGGCCCTGCTGGGCGTCGGCCGGGTGCGCGACACCATCGCCGGAAGCTTCACCGGAGTCACCCTGCGCTATCCGCGCGGACGGCGCCGGCACGCGCTGGTGGGCACCCGCGCCACCGAAGTCCCCCTCGCCGAGGGCCGGTTGACCGGACTGCAGCGGGCCGGCGGCTTCCTGCTGATCCGCGAGAGGGGCGCGTCGCGCATCGACACCACGGTGGCCCAGGCCGAGCGCACCGACTCCGGCCCCGCCCTGCTGGTCCGCCCCGACGGCTATATCGCCTGGGCGGGACGCGGTGTCCGTACCGACGGCTCCGACGGCTGGCACACCACATGGCGGGCCTGGACCGACCCGGCCGCCGATGCGGTACGCGCCGGGGGCTGAACAGCAGGTGATGGCGCCGGGCGGGCGGCCCGGCGCCGATGTCCTCACCCCTTTCCCGCCGCCTGCCCGGCGGACAGGGAGTCGGGCAGGGCAGTGGCGGTCGGTTCCTCGGGCCGTCCCTTGCGGAAGAACCGGAGCAGCGACGGGCCGCCCCGGAAACACCACAGCGCGATGACCGGATCGCAGATCGCACAGCCCAGCGACGAGCCATGGGCGAAGGGGACGATGGGGTTGCCCTTGATGTGGTGCACGATGTCCCACGCGGTGTGCAGCAGCCAGCCGATGCCGATGAAGGTCCACGACTCCAGGCCACGGTAGGCCACATAGGTGGCGACCGCGGTGAAGGCGAACTCCCAGCCGTCCAGGCCGCCGCCGCTGAGATAGGCGGCACCCGCTCCGCCGACCATGATCGCGTTGAAGCGCCGGCGGTGGGGTTCGCGGATCAGGGACATCAGGAGGGCGTAGAGAACACCGATGAAGACCGGAGCGATGTATTGGATCACGGGAAAGAACTTCCTGCGGGTGACGGAACGTTGGCCGCCCGGCGCGGCGAACCGCACCGACCGTGCCACCTCCACGGACGGTGCGGTGGCGCGACCGGGAACCGGCGCGGCGACGGTTCACCACGCTAGAACCGCCCCCGGTCGCCCCACAGGGCCATTCCCGACACGTTCCAACGGATCATCGCCGGGGCCGGATCATCGCCGGGGCCACGGCCTCCGCCCGGCCACGCTCAGGGCCCGATCACAGCAGCCGCCACAGATGGTCATCGGTGCCGTTGTCGTCGTACTGCACCACCTGGGCGCTGTTGGCGGTGGACATGCCGTCGACCCCCAGCACCTTCTGGCTGTTCTTGTTGCGGACGCGGAACCAGCCGTCGCCGCTGTCCACCTTCCGCCAGAGGTGATCGGCCGTGCCGTTGTCCTCGTACTGGACGACGATGGCGCTATTGGCGGTGGACATCCGGTCCACGCCCAGCACCTTGCCGCTGTGGCCGTTGCGGATCAGGAACCAGCCGTCGCCCCGGTCGATCCACTGCCAGGCGTGGTCGCCCGTCGGTGTGTTGTCGAACTGCACCACACGGGCGCTGTTGGCCGTGGACATCCCGTCGACCGCGAGCACCTTGCCGCTGTGCTTGTTGAGCAGGCGCCGGAAGGGCGGCTCCGGGGTCCATGCCCGGCCGTCCGGCGAGGCCGTCGGAAAGCAGGTGACGCGCAGCCGGGCGGCGCCCATGGGGATGAGGGTGACCGTCTCCGCCGGTGCGTCGGTACGGGCCGGGCTCTGCTGCAGCGGGGTGACCACCTGCTCGTCGTCCGAGAGCCACTCGGGGATACGGCGCGCCTGGGCGGTCATGCGGACCGGGGTGCCCTCGTGGGTGAAGGGGTTGGCGGCGAGCGGACCGTCGTCGCGGGTGAGGACGGGGAGGGCTCCGGGGGCGAGGCCGTAGTTCCACGGCGTGGTGGCGTGCACTTCGTACTCGGGGAAGGTGTCCGTGCCCGCGTAGCGCACGAAGTCCTCGCCGATGCGCAGGGAGTACGTCAGCGGGCCGTGGTCGACGCTGACCGCGCCGTGCTGCGCCGACCAGGTCCGCAGGGTGGTGTGCTGCGGCAGGTGGATCGTCACCACATCGCCGTCCGTCCAGCTCCGGTCGACCTTGACGAAGGCCGGACCGCCGCGCGGGGCCACCGCCCGGCCGTTGACCTCGATCCGGGGGTTCTCGCACCAGCCGGGGACCCGCAGATGGAGCGGGAAGGCCACCTTCTCGGGGGTGGACAGCGTGAGTGTGATGGTCTCGTCGAACGGATAGTCGGTGTCTTCGGTGACGGTGACCGTCGTACCGCCCGCCACCTTCGCGGTCACCTGGCAGGCGGCGTAGAGGGAGGCGGCGAGCCCCTTGTCGGGCGTGGCCAGCCACAGCTCCTCGCTGAAGTACGGCCAGCCCATACCGTAGTTGTGCGGGCAGCAGCGGTACTGGTCGACGCCCGGCTGGTACGACTGCATCGCGAAGCCGTTCTGGAACTGCCCCTGGGACTTCACCGCGTTGTTCAGATCGATGCTGTTCGCGCTGGTGATGTAGTGGGTGCCGGTGCCCTGGGGGTCGAGCGCGGCGGGCAGCATGTTGAACGCCAGGTCCTCGCAGCGGTCCGCCCACACCGGGTCGCCGGTGATCCGGGTCAGCAGCTCATGGCTGGCCATGAACTCGACGATGCCGCAGGTCTCGAAGCCCTGCCGGGGGTCGGTGAACCCCGGGCGGTAGTTCTCGTCCCCGACGATGCCACCGCCCGGGAACTGGCCGTACGCGCCGAGCACCGACGTATAGACGCGGTAGGTCGCCTGTCTGAGCTCGGCGGAGCCGGTCAGCTGGGCGTACTGGGCGGGCTCGCGGAAGCCTTGGGCGATATTGACGTTGTGCGGGGTGGGGATGTTGTCGACCCAATCGGCGCCGTACGTGTGCATCTTCTGGACGAGGTCGAGGAGGAATGCCTCGCCGGTGCGGCGGTGGAGCCACATCGCGGTGTCGATTCCATCGCCCCAGCGGTAGGAGACCCAGCTGGCGTCGAAGGCGCCCGGGCCCTGCGCGTTCATGAACCGCAGGAAGCGGGTGAGGAAGGGGACGACGCGCTGGTCGCCGGTGAACTCCTCATGGGTGCGCAGGGCCATGAGGAGGGGGAGGAACGGCCAGAAGTCGGGGCCGCCGTTCAGCTTTGTCCGCAGGGCGCGCGGCCCGAAGAAGCCGTCGCTCTGCTGGGTGGCGAGGATGGCGTCGATCCACTTACGGGAGTTCGCGAGCGCCGCCCGGTCACGGGTGGCCACGGCCAGCGGGACATAGCCACGCAGCCAGTAGGGCACCTCCTCCCAGCCGTCCCGGTCCGGGTGGGTCCACCCGGTGGCGTTGACGTCGAGGAAGTGCGAGCGCTCCTCGTACCGGCCGCAGAGGCCGTGGAGTTGGAGGCGCAGCTGCTCGGCCAGCCAGCCGCGCGGGGTGATGCTCCCGGACGGGAGCCGGTCGAAGGCGTCGGGCAGCGGGGCCCTTGGTCGCTTGGCCGGGGCTGCCACGGCGTCCGTGGCCAGGTGTCCGGCGAGCGCGGGGGCGCCGAGGGTGAGGGCGCCGGTGCGGAGGAAGCGACGTCGATCGAGGGGCATCGTGCGGCTCCTGTCGGTGGGGTGCCGAGGAAGACGGGTGGTGCCTGACATCGTTGTCGCGCATCACAGCACGCCACCGGCGCGCTGTCCATAAGTTCGACAGGCCGCCCTGCCCCGGTGGGCCCTATGCTGAGCGCGATGTCCGCACCTCAGGGCCAGGGCCCTACCTTCCGTGATCTCGTCGTCCAGGCGCTGTCCTCCGTCGAGCGCGGCTACGATCTGCTGTCCCCGAAGTTCGACCACACCGCGTACCGGACGTCGGCCTCGGTGCTGGACTCCGTGACCGGCGCCCTGCGCCCGCTCGGGCCGTTCGACAGCGGCCTCGACGTGTGCTGCGGAACCGGCGCGGGCATGAGCGTGCTGCGCCAGGTGTGCCGGGCGCGGATCACCGGCGTCGACTTCAGCGCGGGCATGCTGGCCGTGGGCCGGGACCGTACGCGGACGGTGCCGGACGCCCCGCGCACGGACTGGGTACGCGCCGACGCGCGCGCCCTCCCGTTCGGGCCGGTCTTCGACCTGGCGGTGAGTTTCGGGGCGTTCGGCCACTTCCTGCCGCGCGAACGGCCCGGGCTCTTCGCCCAGGTTCACTCCGTGCTCCGCCCGGGCGGCCGGTTCGCCTTCCCGATCGTGGCACCGGCCCGCCCGGGGTCCCGGCCCTACTGGTCGCTCCTGGCGTTCGACACCGCGATGCGGGTGCGGAACGCGGTGTGGCGGCCGCGGTTTGTGATGTACTACCGGACCTTCCGGCTCGGGGATGTGTGGCAGGAGCTGATCGGGGCCGGGTTCGAGATCGAGCTGCGTCCGCTGGAGGACCTCGGCCGCCGGGCGGACGGCAGCCCGCGCTGCCGGCTGGTGGTGGCCACCCGGCCGGTGTGAGCGGGCCGCACGCCACGGAGCCGTAGCCCGGCATGACGTTCAGGCCGTGCGGGAGCCGTTGCCCGGCGCGACGATCAGGCCGAGCAGGACCGCCGGCCGCCGGTCGCGTCGTTCGTGGCCGCCGCGCTCACCGCTCAGGCCCGTTCCGGTACTCCCCGAGGGCCGCACACGACGGCAACCGAAGCGGCCGTGGCGGCGACCTGAGGCTGACAACCTGTCAGCTACTCAAGGGAGTTCACCGTGCGCTCATTCCTCGCGCGCCTGGCCACCGCACTGGCCGCCTTGGCCGCGCTGGTCGCCGCGCCCGGTGTCGCGACGGCCGCCTCGTCGCGGGTCGCCGACGACTGGAACCCGCCCGCGAACCTCGTACAGCCGCTGGGCGAGGTGTGGAACCACGTCGAGTCGACCTATCCGGACCTCTACGGCTTCCGCAACTACGGCTGGGACCAGGTCATGGCCAACAGGGGAAGCGTCAACTACTGCGTCCGCTGGGAGTCCGACGCCCCGGTCAGCGCCGCGCTGCGCGACCAGGTCCACGCCGCGCTGAAGAAGCAGTTCGCGAAGTGGATGGCAGCCATGGTGGAGAACGGCAAGGGGCACAACGCCTGGCCGTACACCAACGTCCCGGTCAATATCGTCGGCTGGGCGGTGAAGAACCGCTCGACACTCCAGTGGACCGACAACTCGGTCGACATCTACGCCGGGAACCTCGACAGCGGCGGTGCCCCGCAGTGTTCCCCCGACTGCGGCCGCTTCTTCCACCAGGACGGCAACTACTCGCGCTGCCCCGGCGGTGCGGCCCGCCACTACGACCAGTCGCTGTGGCTGACCAAGGCCTTCCAGGGCGGGGCCGGCGGGGACTGGGGCCAGCGCGTGGGACAGGAGTACTTCACCGGTGCGCTGAACCAGGAGAACATCCACATCTACCTGCATGAAGTCGGCCACACCTTCGGCCTCGACGACTTCTACGACTGGACCCCGACCGGCCAGTGCTGCTTCCTGATGAATGCGGGAAGCGCCACGCAGATCACGGAGTTCGACAAGTGGATGCTCCGTGACTTCTGGCGCCACCTGAAGCACCGCTACGGCCTCTGAGCCCTTCCCCCGCCCTGGCGGGCAGGGGAAGTCGGCCCGCTCAGAAATCGCATTCGCCACGCCAGGTGAGGCTGGTGATGGTGGCGTGGTCACCGATGATCAACTTGTAGTCGCCGGGGCCGGGGTTGAAGTGGAGGCACCTGTCGTACAACCGACCGTTGAAGACCCAGGTGGCCTGGATGTGATCGTGGCCCGGCTGACGGGTGCCGTTGTTGAAGATGGTGCTGCCGACGATGCCGGTCTGGTGGGAGCCCCGCCAGTCGCCGGTGGTCTTGATCACGGCCGGACCGTCGGTGCCCACGTTGCTGTCGAACACGCAGACGTTCCCTGAGGGGCAGTTGGGCGGACTGGGCTCGGCCGACGCGGTGGGCGCACTGGCGAGTACGGCGACGAGAGCCGTGGACATGGCTGCCGTGGCGGCGATGCGGTGGTGCATGGTGTTCCTCCCGGCTTCCGTGGGGCGCCCTTCTGGGCGCCCCTTCCGGCAGACAGGGCACCACAATCCACGGGGACTGGTCCCGAAGCGCCCGTCAACGGCCATCTACGAGGAAATCGGACTCACCCGGAACCAGTCGAACTCCGCCGCACCGCCCGTGCTGCCGGTCGCCACGCCGCCCGTGCCGTCGGACGCCACATCGCCCGTGCTGCCGGTCGTCACGCCATCCGTGCCGTCGGTCGCCGGACCGGTGGCGAAGAGCCCCAGCGTCGCCCCGATCCACTTCCCCGCCGTCGCCGGGAACGGCCCCCCGAGCGGGGTGAATCCCCGCCCGTCCACATCGGCCGCGAACTGGCACACCGCCCCCGGCCGCACACTCACCCGCAGCCGTACGACCGAACGCCCCCTCCCCAACGGCACCGGCGTGACGGCGTCCGCCTCGACGGCGTCCTGGGCCGCCGTGCGGCATACGAGGACGATCCGGTCACCGTCGTGGCGCAGACCCACCCAGGCGTAGGTCTCGCCCAGGACCACCAGCCCGGCCCGGGACCCCGCCGTCGCGGTGGACAGTTTCATCGAGGTCGTCGCGGTGAACGACTCGGCGGGCAGCCGCTGGCCCAGCACATTGGGCAGCAGCCGGAGGTCGTGGGCGACCGGGCTCGGCCGGCAGACCAGCGCGAGCCGCCTCGGGAAGCGGCGCAGCGACCACCACGTCGGATCGGCGTTCGCCTGCCACATCCACTGCTTCCCCAGTTTCGCCCCGGTGAAGTCGTCGCTGGTGGCCGGTGCGGTCACCTCCGTCCGCCCGTTGACCCGCGGTTTGGTGTGCACCAGCACCGGCGCGCCCCGGCCGCCGCCGTCGTCGTCGCCCATCACCGGCCAGCCATCCGTACGCCACCGCATCGGCTGGAGGTGCACCACCCGTCCGTAGGCCTCGCGGTCCTGGAAGTGCAGGAACCAGTCCTCGCCGCTCTCGGTGGTCACCCATGCGCCCTGGTGCGGCCCGTTGACGGGGGTGTCGCCCTGGGCGAGCACGATGCGGTCCTCGTACGGGCCCCAGAGGGAGCGGGAGCGGAACGCCGACTGCCAGCCGTTGGTGACGCCTCCGGCCGGAGCGAAGATCCAGTACCAGCCGTCCCGCTTGTAGAGCTTCGGGCCCTCGAGTGTGGTGTAGCCGGGGAGGTCATCGCCGTTGATCACGATCCGGCCCTCGCCGAGCAGGGCGGTTCCGTCCGGGCTCATGCGGTGCAGGGTGAGCCGGTTGTTGATGCCGCTGCGGCTCTTCGCCCACGCGTGGACCAGATACGCCTGCCCGTCGTCGTCCCACAGTGGACACGGATCGATCAGTCCCTTGCCCGGTTTGACCGGGTGCGGTGTGCTCCAGGGCCCTCGCGGGTCGGTGGCGGTCACCATGAAGATCCCGAAGTCGGGATCGGGGTAGAAGATCCAGAACTTGCCGTCGTGGTGGCGCAGGGCCGGGGCCCACACCCCTTCGCCGTGCCTGGGTTCACTGAAGTGGCCCTTGGGCAGCAACTCGGTCAGGGCATGTCCGATGACGGTCCAGTTGACCAGGTCGACCGACCGCAGCACGGGCAGTCCGGGGACGCGGTTGAAGGTGGAGGCCACCAGATAGAAGTACGGGCCCACGCGGATCGCGTCGGGGTCGGACCAGTCGGCGTTGAGCACCGGGTTCTGATAGCGCCCGTCGCCCAGATCGGCCACCCATGGCAGGTCCGCTCGGGTCGACTCCGGCTCGCCGCGTGTCACCGTGCCATCTGCCCCAAGTGGCCCGTCGGGCCGTGGTGTCGCCGAAGCCGGGGTGGCGCCGCCGATGGCGCCGAGCACCGTCGATCCGGCGACCGCGCCGAGGCCGGTCCGTAACACCTGCCTGCGACCGTGTTCGCTCACTGTTCCCTCCGGGGCGACTCATGGGTGTGATGCGTCCGTCGGTAAGCGCTTGCTGCCGGAGTCTGTCAGCGCGTCGTGAGGTGGGCAAGACGGGGTGGGAATCCGCCACAGGACGATTCGCCCGCCCCGGCAACCTCCTGGTGCGCGGTGGCGACAGGCGCACGGCAGGAGTCGTCGAGCAGTGGGAGTGAGGGGCCATGGAAGCCGAACGTCGAGGGGTGGGGCGCGGCAGGCGCCGTGTGCTCGGGGTGGCCGTCGGAGCACTGGCCTTGGCCGGTGCGGTCGCCCTGCCGGGGCAGGGGGCGTTCGCCGAGGGTGGACGGGGACCGGCCGCCGCGTCCTGGAAGGCCGATGTCGCCGACGGTTTCGCGTCGGTCAACGCGCTGGGGCAGAACGGTACGTACGGGGGCCGGGACGGCCGTACGGTCACCGTGCGCACGCTGGCCGATCTCGAGAAGTACGCGACCGCGCCCGAGCCGTACGTCATCGTCGTGGCCGCGGCGATCACCATGGACCCCAAGGGCAAGGAGGTCAAGGTCGCCTCGGACAAGACGATCGTGGGCTCGGGCACGTCGGGTCAGATCGTGGGCGGTGGCTTCTTCCTGGGTCAGGGTGTGCATAACGTCATCCTCAGGAATCTGACGATCCGTGACTCCTACGAGGGCACGTGGAACGACAAGGAGCACGACTGGGACGCCATCCAGATGGACGGCGCCCACCATGTGTGGATCGATCACAACGATCTGCGGCATATGGCCGACGGGCTGATCGACAGCCGTAAGGACACCACCTATCTCACGGTGTCCTGGAACCGGCTGCAGCGGAACAACAAGAGCTTCGGGACCGGCTGGACGGAGAACACCACGGCCGACATCACGATCCACCACAACTGGTTCCGCGAGAGCGAGCAGCGCAACCCGTCCGCCGACAACATCGCCCACGCACATCTGTACAACAACTACCTGCAGGACGACCCCGGCACGGACATCAACTCCTCCTACGGCAACTACGCCCGGGGGAACACCAGGATGGTGCTGGAGAACAGCTACTTCCAGGGCTTCAAGAACCCCGTCATCAAGGACGGCACCGCTACCCTGGTCCAGCGCGGCAACGTCTTCGTCAACACCTCCGGCCGCAACGAGAGCGGCGGCACCGCGTTCGACCCGAAGGCGTACTACTCCTACTCCCTCGACCCCGCCGACCGGGTGCCGTCCATCGTGAGCTCCGGCTCGGGCCCCACCTCGGCCATCGGCGCCACCGGCTGACGCGGTGCCGTCCTCATGGGGCGTCGGAGCCGTCGTAGCCGGGGAGGGCCAGCGCCGAATGGGCGTCCCGGCCGGCGCTGCTGAGCACGGGGGACGGCTCGCGCAGCGCCGTGTTGCGCCGGGCCAGGTCCTCGGCGGTGCGAGGGGAGACGCCGGCGCTTCCTTCGCCGGCGAGGGCCTGGTTCCTCTCGGCGAACGACCGCAGGGTGCGCTCGTACCCCGCGAAGGCGTCGTCGTGGTGGGCTTGTGCGGCCAGTTCACCGGCGAGGACATACGCGCCGACCAGCGCCAGACTCGAGCCCTGGCCGGAGAAGAACGACGGCGCGTAGGCGGCGTCGCCGACCAGCGCGACCCGGCCCGTGGACCACCGTGGCATATGGATCTGGCTGACCACGTCGAAGAAGAGGTCGTCGCTTTCGCGCATGGCGGCGACCATGCGCGGGACCTCCCATCCGTATCCGGAGAACACCTCGGCCACGAGGCCGCGCTGGGCGGCGGGGTCGCGGAAGGCGCCGAAGGGCGGCTCGGGGCGCAGGAAGCTGAGGAAGGCGTGGACCCGGTCGTCGTCGCGGGGCGCGTAGAGGACGGCGGTCCGGCCCGGGACGTTCCAGGTGAGCCCCTCGTGCGCGAGCCCCAGGTGATTGGGCATGGTGAATCCGGCGAAGCAGTGGTCGAGGTAGCGGTGGTAGCCCTCCTCGGGGCCGAAGGCCAGGCTCCTGGTGTGCGAGTGGATGCCATCGGCGCCGATGACCAGGTCGAAGGTGCGCCGGGTGCCGCCGCGGAAGGTCACGTCCACCCCGCCGTCGTGGTCGTGGAGGGTGGCGATGGAGTCGTTGAAGAGGATCTCGACGTCGTCGTGGATCGCGCCGTAGAGGATCTCGGCCAGTTCTCCGCGCGGGATTTCGAGGTCATGGCCTTCCTCGCCGCCGGAGATGGCCTCCGGCCGGATGGCGGCGATCGGATCGCCCCGCTCGTCGAGGAAGGAGATCCGGCGGATGCCGACGTGGGCGTCCCGGAGCCGGGGGAGCACCCCCATCCGCCGGACGACCTCGACCGCGGTGCCGCGGATGTCGATGGGGTAGCCGCCACCGCGCAGTGCGGCCGCCTTCTCGACGAGGGTGACCGCGAAGCCGTACCGGCGGAGCCAGTAGGCCAGCGCGGGACCGGCGATGCTGGCGCCGGAGACCAGGACCGTACGCCGCGGCGTGATGTTCATGGCGCCCATGGGCGCTCCTCTCCGGCCCTCCTGCGGGGAGGGCCCGGTCACATACCTAACTCAGGTATCCTTTTTCATGGCGTGAAAAGCCCCGGAGATGCGGGGTCGATGAGAAGACTATATACCTAACTTAGGTAGATGTGGAGGCCGGGCATGACCGCCGAGGGACCGGAGGCCGGACAGGACGGCGACGGTGAACACGACCTGCTGGCCATGCTGCCCCGTCTGACGCAGCTCAGCGGCGCCGTGAACCGGGGCCGGGTGACCGAGCGCGCCATGGAGGCCGCCGGTGTGTCCGTGGACCGCCCCGCGATGTCGGTGCTGGTCGCCCTGCATGTGGCGGGCACCCCACTGCGCGTGGGGGAGATCGCCGCGCGGATGCAGGTGGTCGGACCCCATGTCACCCGGCAGATCAACGAGTTGGCGCGACGGGGGCTGGTCCGCCGGGTCACCGATCCGGACGATCAGCGCGCCCGCCTCATCGAGCCGACCGCCGAGGGAGCCGCCGCGACCGACCGATATATGCGGACCGTCCTCGGATGGTTCAGCGACGCCCTCACCGGCTGGAGCCCCCACGACCGCGAGGTCTTCGGCCGCCTGCTAGCGCGCTTCGTCGACGACCTCACCGCCCATCTGGACTCCTTCGACGACGATCGGGCCGTATGAGCGGACACCTGTCGGCCGTCCGGGGCGGCGCCGAAGCCATCGCCCCGCCGTCGTTCTCCGAGCGCGACCGGCGGCAGCCGCGGGCCCTCCTACCGAGGCGCCCCACCCGTCTCGACCAGCTCGGCCAGCTTGTCCAGGGCCATGCGTTGCCCCAGCTCGTTGTCGGCGGCCGGTACGGCGTCGGGGATCCCCTCGTGCAGGAGGTGGACGTCTGTGCCGCCGCCCTCCGCGTCGGTGAGCGTGGTCGTCATCGTCATCGTGGAGCGCAGGGCGGAGTCCGCGGTCTCGAACTCGAGCACCTCGACCACCTGCTCATCCGGCACCAGCCGGGTGAAGCGGCCGTGGTAGGTGTCCGTGTGGCCGCCCGACTTGCCGGTGCTCGCCGGGTCGTCGTAGACGAGGGAGATACGGAAGGTGCCCCCTTCGCGGGGGTCGAACTCATGCACCCGGCTGGTCATGCCCTCGGGCACCCGCCAGGCCGCGACGGCGCTCGCGTCGAGAAGCGCCCGGTAGACGGCGGAGCGCGGAGCGTTCACCCGCCGGGAGAGTCGCATGGTGTACATGCGCTCAACCTAGCGGCCCGGTGGCGGGTATGTGATCCGATGGCACCGGAGCCACCGCCCCGGATGTGCGGGCGGCGGCGGAGGTCTAGCGTCCGGAAAGACCTCCGCCGCCAGGACACCCCATCCACGGAGCGTTGTCGAGGGGTGCCGTTCTGGGGGAGTGGGGCCAGCGCTTGACCTTGCGGGCCAGTGCTTGACCTTGCGGGTCAGCGCTTGACCTTGCGGGTCAGCGCTTGACCTTGCGGGTCGCCCGCAGCCACTCCTTGTTCATCGCGGTGATGGAGAACAGCGGGATGCCCTTGGGGCAGGCCGTGGCGCACTCACCGGTGAGGGTGCAGCCGCCGAAGCCCTCGGCGTCCATCTGGGCCACCATGTCCAGCACCCGGGTCTCCCGCTCCGGAGAGCCCTGGGGCAGCACATTGAGATGGTTGACCTTGGCCGAGGTGAACAGCATCGCCGCACCGTTGGGGCAGGCCGCCACGCAGGCGCCGCAGCCGATGCACTCGGCGTGCTCGAACGCGAAGTCCGCGTCCGCCTTGGGCACCGGAGTGGCGTGTGCCTCCGGCGCGGCCCCGGTCGGTGCGGTGATGTAGCCACCCGCCTGGATCACCCGGTCGAACGCGGAGCGGTCCACCACCAGGTCCTTGATGACCGGGAAGGCGGAGGCGCGCCACGGTTCGATGTCGATGGTGTCGCCATCCTGGAACGACCGCATGTGGAGCTGGCAGGTGGTGGTGCGCTCCGGACCGTGGGCGTCACCGTTGATCACCAGGCTGCACGCACCGCAGATGCCCTCACGGCAGTCGTGGTCGAAGGCCACCGGCTCCTCGCCCTTGACGATGAGCTCTTCGTTGAGGACGTCGAGCATCTCCAGGAAGGACATGTCCTGGGAGACGCCGTCGAGCTCGTAGGTGGCCATGGCACCGGGGGTGTCGGGGTTCTTCTGGCGCCAGACGCGCAGGGTGAGCTTCATGCGTAGCTCCGCTGAGTGGGGTGGACGTGAGTGAAGGTCAGCTGCTCCTTGTGGAGCACGGGGGCGGCGCCGGTGTCGGTGAACTCCCAGGCCGCGGCGTAGGAGAACTCCTCGTCCACGCGGGCCGCCTCACCGTCGGGGGTCTGGGACTCCTCGCGGAAGTGGCCACCGCAGGACTCGGCCCGGTGCAGGGCGTCCAGGCACATCAGCTCGGCCAGCTCCAGATAGTCCACGATCCGGTTGGCCTTCTCCAGCGACTGGTTGAACTCCTCGCCGGTGCCCGGCACCTTCAGCCGCCGCCAGAACTCCTCGCGGATCTGCGGGATGCGATCCAGCGCCTTGCGCAGCCCCTCGTCCGTGCGGGCCATGCCGCAGAACTCCCAGACCAGCTCGCCGATCTCGCGGTGGAAGGAGTCGGGGGTGCGATCGCCGTCCACGGCCAGCAGCCTGGCCAGCCGGTCCTCGGTCTCCCGCACCGCCTCGACGGCCGCCGGGTGCGAGGCGCCGACCTCGTCCTTGTGCGGATTGCGGGCCAGATAGTCGTTGATGGTCGACGGCAGGACGAAGTAGCCGTCGGCCAGGCCCTGCATCAGCGCGGAGGCGCCGAGCCGGTTGGCACCGTGGTCGGAGAAGTTGGCCTCGCCGATCGCGAACAGCCCCGGCACGGTGGTCTGCAGGTCGTAGTCGACCCACAGCCCGCCCATCGTGTAGTGGATCGCGGGGTAGATGCGCATCGGGACCTCGTACGGGTTCTCCGCCGTGATCCGCTCGTACATGTCGAAGAGGTTGCCGTACTTCTCCTCGACCGCCTTGCGCCCCATCCGGGCGATGGCGTCGGCGAAGTCCAGATACACGCCCTGGCCACCGGGGCCGACACCACGGCCCTCGTCGCAGACGTTCTTCGCGGCGCGGGAGGCGATGTCACGCGGCACCAGATTGCCGAACGACGGATAGATCCGCTCCAGGTAGTAGTCGCGCTCGTCCTCGGGGATCTCGGCGGGCGGACGGGTGTCGCCCTTCGCCTTGGGCACCCAGATCCGGCCGTCGTTGCGCAGCGACTCGCTCATCAGGGTCAGCTTGGACTGGTGGTCCCCGGAGCGCGGGATGCAGGTCGGGTGGATCTGGGTGAAGCAGGGGTTGGCGAAGTACGCGCCGCGCCGGTGCGCCCGCCAGATGGCGGTCGCGTTGGAGTTCATGGCGTTCGTCGACAGATAGAAGACGTTGCCGTAGCCGCCGCTGGCCAGCACCACCGCGTCGGCGAAGTACGTGGAGATCCGGCCGGTCACCAGATCGCGGGCGACGATGCCACGCGCCCGCCCGTCGACCACGATCAGGTCCAGCATCTCGGTGCGGGCGTGCATCTCCACATTGCCCGCCGCGATCTGGCGGGACAGCGCCTGGTAGGCGCCGAGCAGCAGCTGCTGGCCCGTCTGGCCGCGGGCGTAGAAGGTGCGGGAGACCTGCACACCGCCGAAGGAGCGGGTGTCCAGCAGACCGCCGTACTCCCGGGCGAAGGGCACGCCCTGGGCCACGCACTGGTCGATGATCTCCACCGAGATCTGCGCCAGGCGGTGGACATTGGACTCGCGGGCGCGGAAGTCGCCGCCCTTGACTGTGTCGTAGAACAGCCGGTGGATCGAGTCGCCGTCGTTGCGGTAGTTCTTCGCCGCGTTGATCCCGCCCTGGGCGGCGATGGAGTGGGCCCGGCGCGGCGAGTCCTGGTAGCAGAACTGGACCACGTGGTAGCCCTGCTCGGCCAGGGTGGCGCCGGCGGCGCCACCGGCCAGCCCGGTGCCCACCACGATGATGGTGTGCTTGCGGCGGTTGGCGGGGTTGACCAGCTTGGCCTCGAAGCGGCGGGTGTCCCACCGCTCCTTGACCGGCCCGGAGGGGGCCTGCTCGTCCTGGACCGGCTCGCCGACGGTGTAGTCGGTGTATTCGCTGTACTCGTTGTGCTCGCTGTACGAGGTCATGGTCAGCTCACCACTCCGGTCATGACACCGACGGGTATGGAGATGAACCCGGCGGTGAGAACGATGGCCAGGGCGTTGGCGATGGCCTTGAGGGCGCGGTCACGGGTGTGGTTGCCCGCGCCGAGGGTCTGCGCGGCGCTCCAGAAGCCGTGCCGGACGTGCATGCCCATGGCCAGCATCGCCACGATGTAGATGACGTTCCCGTACCAGGTGGAGAACGTGTCCACCACGTTCTGGTACGGATGGCCCTCCTGGAATCCGCCGGAGTGCGTGGTGCCGGTGGTGAGGTCCAGGATGTGCCAGACGATGAACAGGCCCAGGATCACCCCGCCCCAGCGCATGGTCCGGGTGGCATAGCTCATTCGTGGCTTGGTGTGGACATACTTCTGCGGGCGGGCCTTGATATCGCGCCGGCTCAGCTGGTAGGCGGACACCGCGTGCAGGATCACCGCGGCCAGGAGGACGATCCGGGCGATCCACAGGCCCCACTCATGGTGCAGAACGGGGGCTCCCATGACACGCAGCCAGTGTCCGTAGGCGTTGAACTCCCCGGGGCCGAAGAAGATCTTCATGTTCCCGAGCAGGTGGACGCAGAGGTAGCCGATCATGATCAGACCGGTCGCGCCCATGACGATCTTCTTGCCGAGGGTCGATTGCCAGAAATTGAGCGCCATGGACGGCCGCCGCTCCGCCCGCGTTGTCAATGCCATGAACACGACGGTAGAACCCGGCGGGTCAAAAGGGCCAAGATATGATTCTGATCATCTCGATAGGTGATGCCTATCGAAGGCCGCTCAGATCCGGCCACGCTTGACGTTGGCGCCCGCGCGGGGAGGGAAAACCGGTCACGCGGGCAGGGAAATTCGGTCACGCGGGCACGGGAATCCGGTCACGCGCGCAGGGGGAAACCGGTCAGCGGAAGCCCTCGCGGGTGATGGCGAGCGCCCGGCGGAGGAGGTCCACGACGTCGCGCTCGCGGCGCTCGAGAGCCGTCTGCCCGACGACGCGGAAGGCGGCGAGGAGGGTCGCGGCGAGGATCTGAGCCCGCAGGGGCGTTTCCGGTCCGGCGGGGAGGCGCTCCTCGACGGCCACGGCGAGATCGCGTTCGGCGGCGGCGTAGGTGGCGACCAGTTCGGGCAGCAGCGCCGGGTGCAGGCGCAGGGTCCGGTAGCGCTCCTCCTGCTCCGGGTCGTCCGCGAACTCGGAGCAGTGCTGCTCGGCGGCGCCGATGACCGCCGCCACCAGGGATTCCCGCGCCGGGCGGGCGCGGATGAGCTCGACCAGCCGGACCGTGCGCGCCCTGTCGTGGTGCAGCAGCGCCTGCTCCTTGCTGGCGAAGTAGTTGGAGAAGGTGCGCCGGGAGACGGTGGCGGCATCGGCGATGGCCTCCACCGTGAGGCTCTCGACGCCGTGCTCGGCGGCGAGGAGCACGGCGGCGTCATGCAGTGACTGGCGGGTCGCCGCCTTCTTGCGCTCACGCAGGCCGGTAGTCATCGCCGATGAGCATACGGGAGAAGGCCGATTCTTTCCTACTGGGCAATCTTGCGCAGCGGGAAGGTTTTCTGTGAGGCTGAGCCCGCGCCGCCGGTCAGCCGCCGGCCGGTCAGCCGCGGCCGGTCAGTCGCCGACCGATCGACCACCGGTCAACGCCACCACGGATGGGATCCGAGCTCCGGACGGCATCCGAGCCCCGCACACCTTCCGACGCCAGAGGCCCGAGGACCCCCTATGCCCACCCCCCACCGCCCGCCCACCGCCACCACCTCCATGGACACCGAGGAGCTGGGATTCGACCCGGACGCCCTGCGGACGAAGTACCGGACCGAGCGCGACCGCCGGATCCGCCCCGACGGCAACAAGCAATACCGGCGCATGGCCGGGGAGTTCGGCTCGTACGCTCAGGACCCTTATGTGGAGCCGGGGTTCACCCGGGAGCCGCTGCACGACCGGGTCGAGGTACTGATCATCGGGGGCGGATTCGGCGGTCTGCTCGCCGGTGCGCGCCTGCGGCAGGCCGGTGTGCGGGACATCCGCGTGATCGAGCAGGGCGGGGACTTCGGCGGGACCTGGTACTGGAACCGCTATCCGGGTGTCCAGTGCGACATCGAGTCCTACGTCTATATGCCCCTGCTCGAGGAGGTCGGCTACGTACCACGGTGGCGCTACGCACCCGGTGAGGAGATCAGGCAGCACGCGCGGGCGATCGGACGCCACTTCGACCTCTACCGCGATGTCCGATTCCAGACCCAGGTGACCGAACTCCACTGGGACGACACCGAGTTGGAGTGGAGCGTGCACACCGACCGGGACGACCGCATACGGGCGCGCTATGTGGTCATCTCCAGCGGAACACTCAGCCGGGCCAAACTCCCCGGCATCCCCGGGATCGAGACCTTCCAGGGGCATACGTTCCACACGAGCCGCTGGGACTACGACTACACCGGCGGCGACGCGAGCGGCGGTCTGCGCAAACTGGCCGACAAACGCGTGGCCCTCATCGGCACCGGCGCGACCGCCATCCAGGCCGTGCCACATCTGGGGCGGGACGCCGAGCAGCTGTATGTGTTCCAGCGCACGCCGTCCTCGGTCGACGTGCGCGGCAACCGCCGCACCGACGAGGGCTGGGCCGCGTCGCTCACGCCCGGCTGGCAGCGGCGCCGCAGGGACAACTTCCTGGCCATCGTCACCGGTGGCCAGGTGGGCGAGGACCTGGTGGACGACGGCTGGACGAGCACCGCGCGGCTGCAGCAGAAGCTCATCCCGACCGACAGCTACGCGGACCTCCCGCCCCAGGAGCGCGAACGCCTCTACGAGCTCGCCGACTTCCAGAAGATGAACGGAATCCGCGACCGAGTGGACTCCATCGTCGAGAACACGGCGACGGCCGAGGCGCTCAAGCCGTGGTACCGCTATATGTGCAAACGCCCCACGTTCAGCGACACCTATCTGGACACCTTCAACCGGCCCAATGTCACGCTGGTGGACACGGCCGACCACGGGGGAGTCGAGCGCATCACCGAGCAGGCCGTCGTGGTCGGCGGGACCGAGTACGAAGTCGACTGCGTCATCTTCGCCACCGGCTTCGAGGTCGGCGTCTCCGGAGTCACCTCCGGACTCCTCCCGGTGCACGGCCGGGGCGGTGTCGCCCTGACCGAAGCCTGGAGCGGCGGCCCGAAGACACTGCACGGCTTCTACAGCCACGGCTTCCCCAACCTCTTCCAGCTCGGCCCGCTGCAGAACGCCAGCTCCGTCAACTATGTGCACATCCTCGATGAGCAGGCCATTCATGTCGCCGAGGTGCTCGCCGAGGCGCGCAAGCGCGGGGCCCGCTATGTCGAGCCGACCGCCGAGGCCGAGACGGCGTGGCGCGCCACGATCCGTGAGAAGGCGGCGGACCTGTACGCCTTCCATGCCGAGTGCACCCCCGGCTACTACAACAACGAGGGCATGCCGAGGGAGCGCAGCGAGTCCTTCGGCGACGGGCCGATCGCCTTCCATGAACTGCTCAGGCACTGGCGTGCGGACGGCGGCATGGACGACGTCCTGGTCGTCTGACACCGATGTGTGCCACTTGTGCGGAAGGAGAAGCGATGCAGCCCAGCCGGTTCGACGACACCGGCCGTCTGAAGGCCACGAGCGACCGTCTGGAGGTGCGGCGGCTCACCCGGGCGAACCGGCTGTGGGGTTCCAACGGCGTCACCTTCGGCCCCGACGGGCGGCTGTACGTGGCGCAGTTCCTCGCCGGGCAGATCAGCGCCGTGGACCCGGCCTCGGGTGACATCGAGGTGGTGGTGCCGCTCGACGGTCCGGTGGAGACCCCGGACGACCTTGCCTTCGGGGCGGACGGCTCGATGTACATCGCCGATCTGACCCCCGGCCGGGTGTGGCGGCGCGGCTCCGAGGGCGAGTACACGCTCGTCTCCGACCAGGTGTCGGTGCCCAACGGCATCACCTGCGTCGGCGACCGCCTCTTCGTCAACGAGATGAAGATGAACGGCCGCCTCATGGAACTGTTCCCGGACGGCGGCGACCCGGCGGTGCTGACCGACGGCCTGGCCCTGGGCAACGCGATGCAACTCGGCCCGGACGGCTGCCTGTACTACCCGCAGATGATGCGCAACCAGGTCTGGCGGATTCCGCCCGACGGAGGGATCCCCGAGCTGGTGGCCGAGGAGGTGGACGACCCGGTCGCGGTGCGGTTCGACCGGGGCGGCGTCCTCGTCGTCCTGTCCCGTGGCAGGGCCGGGCTGGTGACCCGCATCGATCTGAACACCGGGGCCCGGTCGGTCGTCGCCAGCGGCATCGTGGGCCTGGACAACGCCGCGTTCGACCACGAGAACCGCATGTTCGTGTCCAGCTTCGCCAGTGGCGGGATCGCGGAGGTGCACACCGACGGCCGGACCCGGGTGGTGGTCCCCCAGGGGTTCGACGGGCCCTTCGGCATCACGGTCGACCTCGGTGGCACGGTGTACGCGGCCGACCACTTCAGTCTGGCGAGCCCCGATGCCACCGGCCATGACGGGCAGGAGCCCGGTGTCGTCACCCATGAGCTGATGTACGCCGTGCACGACGTCACCGCCGACGACGGCCTGCTGCACCTCACCTCACAACTCGGCGATGTACGCACCCACGACCCCGTCAACCGGACCACGCGGGTGCGCGCCACCGGGCTGGACCAGCCCACCGGAATCGCCGTCGCACCGGACGGCGCCCTCGTGGTCGCCGAGACCGGTACCGGCCGCATCCTGCGCGTCGATGACACCGACACGGTCAGCGTGCTCGCCGAGGGACTCGACCACCCCCTGGACGTCGCCTTCGACGGCCAAGGGCGCTGCTACGTGAGCGACGACCGGCGCTGCGCGGTGCTCCGGCTGGACGACGGCGAGGCGGTGGTTGTCGCGGACGGGCTCGGCGAACCGCAGGGGCTGGCCGTGCGCGGCGACGAGTTGTTCACGGTGGAGGTCACGCATCGGCGGCTGCGGGCGATCTCGCTCGCCACGGGCGAGAGCAGGATTGACGCCGAGGATCTGGCGGTCGGCCTGCCGCCCGGGATCACCCGCGCCGAACCCGAGCCGATTCCCGGAGTCCCCGGCCGCCCGCGCCAGTTCGCCGGGCTCGCCGTCGCACCGGACGGGGCCCTTCTCCTATCGGCCAACGGGGAGGGGAGTGTGCTGCGTCTGGACGCACGTGCCGAGTGAGCCGCCACGGCTCCAGGATCCCATTGAGCCGCCACGGCTCTAGGATCCCATTCCAGATAATTTTCCCTCTTTCGTGTGATCTTCCAGGTGCATGCCCCCATGTGCTGGTCTGTTCCTGAACACTGGACGGACAGGGGAGGCACGCCGAGGAGGGGGATATGGCGGGCGACATGGTTCTGTTCGCGGTGCGGGAGCACCCCGGGGACGACACGGTCGGAGCCGAGCAGCTGCGCAGGATCCGCGAGGAGCTGGAAGCCGACGGCTTCGCGGTGCGATGGGCCGGCACCGGCGCCGACGCCCGGACGGTGCTGCGCACCGAAGCCGGTCTGGCCGCCGCGCTGGTGGACTGGGGACTCGACTCGCGCGGCGAACCGGACGGCGAACCGGGTGGCGCCTCGGTGCTGCGCCAGGTCGGCCGGCGGTTCCAGAATCTGCCGGTCTTCCTGATCGCGGCCGATGAGAGCCTTGAAGAACTGCCGCTGTGGGTGTCGGAGACCGTGGTCGGCTATGTCTGGCCCACGGAGGACACCGCCGCCTTCATCGCAGGGCGGATCTCCAGTGCCGCCCGCGCCTACCGCGAGGCCGTTCTGCCGCCGTTCTTCAAGGCGCTGCGCCGCTTCGACGATACGCATGAGTACTCATGGCACACCCCGGCCCACTCCGGTGGTGTCGCCTTTCTGAAGTCACCGGTGGGCCGGGCCTTCCACGACTACTTCGGGGAGCGGCTCTTCCGCAGCGATCTGTCGATCTCGGTCGAGGCGCTCGGTTCGCTGTTCGAGCACACCGGCCCGATCGGCGACGCGGAGCGGAACGCCGCCCGGGTGTTCGGCGCCGACCTCACCTACTTCGTCCTCCACGGCGACTCCACCTGTGACCGCCTGGTCGGCCACTTCAGCGTCACCCGGGACGAGATCGCCCTGGTGGACCGGAACTGCCACAAGTCGGTGCTCCACGGTCTGGTCGTCTCCGGCGCCCGGCCGGTCTATCTGATCCCCACCCGCAATGGCTATGGACTGTCCGGTCCGCTGCCCCCGGATGAGATCCAGGCGGGCACGGTGGCCGCCCGGATCGCCGGAAACCCGCTCACGCGCGGCGCGCTCTCCGCCGAGGCCCAGTACGCGGTCTTCACCAACTCCACCTACGACGGGCTGTGTTACGACGCCGTGCAGGCCGCCCGAGGGCTCGCGGCCAGCACTCCACGGGTCCACTTCGACGAGGCATGGTTCGCCTACGCCCGTTTCCACCCCCTCTACGCCGGGCGCTACGGCATGTCGGTGGGGCCCGACACCTTCCCCGGCCCGGACCGGCCCACCGTATTCGCCACCCAGTCCACCCATAAGCTGCTGGCCGCGCTGTCGCAGAGCGCCATGGTGCACATCAAGCCCGCGCCCCGGGCCCCGGTGGAACACGACCGGTTCAACGAGGCGTTCATGATGCACGGCACCACCTCGCCGCTGTATCCGATGATCGCCTCCTTGGATGTCGCCACCGCGATGATGGACGGGCCACAGGGCCGCTGGCTGATCGATGAGGCGCTGGCCGAAGCGGTCCGCTTCCGTCAGTCGGTGGTGCGGATCGGGCGCCGCATCAAGGCCGCCGGGGACCGCCCCGCCTGGTTCTTCGGAATCTGGCAGCCGGAGACGGTGACCGATCCGGCCAGCGGTGAGCGGCTGCCCTTCGACGAGGCCCCGGCCGAACTGCTGCGCACGGACCCCTCCTGCTGGGAGCTGGAACCAAATGCCGAATGGCACGGTTTCCCGGGGCTCGGCCAGGGCTACTGCATGCTCGATCCGCTCAAGGTGACCGTGACCTGCCCGGGGATCGACGCGGGTGGCCGGATGGCCGATTGGGGCATCCCCGCCCGGGTCCTCACCTCCTATCTGGCGACTCGGCACGTGGTGGTCGAGAAGACGGACAGCTACACCACCCTGGTCCTGTTCTCCATGGGCATCACCAAGGGCAAATGGGGGACCCTGCTGGACGCCCTGATGGACTTCAAGGCCCGCTACGACGAGGACGCACCGCTGGACCGTGTCCTGCCCGAACTGGTCGCCGCGTACCCCGGCCGCTACACCGGCCGGACCCTGCGTGAGCTGTGCCAGGAGATGCACGACCAACTGCGCGAGGTGAGCCTGGTCCAGCTGCTGGACACCGCCTTCCAGGAGCTGCCGGAGCCGGTCGTCCCGCCACAGCTCTGCTACCAGCGACTCATCCGCGGCGGCACCGAGCGGGTGCGGCTCTCCGAGGCGGCGGGACGGGTGGCCGCGGCCATGGTCACCGTCACACCACCCGGTATCCCGGTGCTGATGCCCGGCGAGAGCGTCGGCACGCCCGACGGTCCACTGCTGCGCTATCTGACCGCGTTGGAGACGTTCGACCGGCGCTTTCCCGGATTCCGCAGCGAGACCCATGGCGTGACCCTCGACCCGGAAACCGGCGACTACCTGATCGAGTGTCTGTCCCGGGGCGAGGAGATCCCCAGAGCGGCCCTGGGCGATGCGCGCGAGGCCGCCGTCCCGGCTCCGGCGACGGCTCCGGCGACCGTCCCGGCGGAGCACCCCTGAATGCGTCGGTCGCGCCCGCCGCGGGGCGGCCGCCGCTCCGACGCCTCAGGACAGGTCGACCCACACCTTTCCCGACGCGGTGTACGCCGCGGTGAACGCCTCCTGGACGTCGTCGAGGGGGTAACCGTCGCTGACCACCGCACCGAGCCGGGGTGGGGTCTGGGACTCCAGGGCGCTGACGGTCTGTGCGAAGTCCACCGGGTGGTCGTAGATCATGCTGCCGATGAGAGTGATCTGGCCCGCCACCAGATCCCGGGGCGAGACCCCGAGCGGGGCGGTGTTCATCCCGATCAGTACGGCGGTGCCGTGTTTGGCGAGCCGTCGCAGCCCCTGCTCGACCACGCCGGGGGCTCCGGAGGTCTCGAAGAGACAGGGGAGCCCGTCCACGTCCGCCGGCAGGGGCGTCGCGCCCAGGGAACACGCGCGGTCGAGCCGGGCCTTGTTGGGCTCCTGGACGAACACCGTTACCCCGTGGTCGACCAGCGCCTGGCACAGCAGCAGACCCTGGGAACCGGCCCCGGTCACCAGGCAGCTCTGTCCGGGTGCGATCCCCGAGCGCCGCATCGCCGCCCGTGCCACCGTCGCGGGTTCCACACAGACCAGGTCCTCGAGCGGCGGATGTGAGGCGACCGGCCACACGAACGCGGCCGGAGCGACCACGTAGTCACTCAGCAGACCGGGGACGGTCAGTCCCACGGCGGCCCGGCCCTCACAGGCCGACGTCCGTCCGGCGCGGCAGGGTTCGCACATCAGACAGCAGTAGTCCGGTTCGATGACCACGTCCTGGCCGATGCGGAGACCGCTGACCTCACGGCCCAGCTCGACGATCCGTCCCGTCCCCTCGTGGCCCAGGATCCAGGGCAGGCTCGGTGGCCGTCGGCGTCCCGCGTGCACCGCGAGATCGGAGCCGCACAGCCCCGTGCCCCGCATACGGATCAGCACATCCCCCGGCCCGCAGGACGGCTCGGGCACGGACACCACGGACAGGGCGCCGGGCTCCGTCAGCACCGCGGCCCTCAAGGGACCGCCCGCTTTCCGATGGGACGCGCCGTCGGCATCATGCCAAGAGCGTGCCACACATGATCCGCTCGGCGGTAGACCACGCCATCTGCCCCGCGCCACCAGCCCGCCACCGGCCCACCTGACCGAGTCCCCGGCCACCGCACACCTCGTACGCGTACGCTGTGGGCCAATCGCCCTACCCGAGTAAGGAGTTGGAACGGCCATGTCGGACAGCACCCTGGCCCCCGATATCGAGCAGGCCCTGTACGCGCTCTCACCCGAGGGGCGGAAACTTCTCTTCACCGAGGCCAAGACGGCCTATGACTTCAGCGACAAGCCGGTGGGCGACGACCGTCTGCGGGCCATCTACGAACTGTTCAAATGGGCCCCGACGTCGGCGAATATCAATCCGTTGCGCATTCTGTACGTACGCACCGAGGAAGGAAAGCAGCGGCTGCTGCCCGGGGTGGCGCAGCCCAATCAGGAGCAGACCGCCTCGGCCCCGGTCACCGCGGTGCTGGCCGCGGACACCCGTTACCCGGAGTATGTGCCGTTCCTCGCCCCGTCCAACCCGCAGTTACAGCAGATGCTGGAGGCCAACCAGGAACTGCGCGAGACCCACATGGACTTCAATGCGGTACTCCAGGCGGGCTACTTCGTGCTGGCCGTCCGCGCGGCGGGGCTGGCGGCCGGGCCGATGAAGGGATTCAACGCCGAGGCGGTGGACAAGGAGTTCTTCCCGGATGGCCGGTGGCGGTCGCTCCTGCTGGTCAACATCGGCTACCCGAGCTCCGAAGCCTTCCGGGACCGGCTTCCTCGCCCCTCGTACGAGCAGGCGGTACAGCTGGTCTGATCTCAGCGGAGTGCGGAGTGATGTGAGGCGCCCACCTCCATGGGATCAGGCCACTTCAGCCGCGGTGACCTGATCCCCTTCGCGCCGGGCCTCGCCGGGGCCTCTGTCGGGCCTTGGCCGGGCCTTCGCGCCCGGGTGGCGAGCCCCTCGCGGCTGTCCGCCTCGCCCGGCGGAGGCACGCCGAGCCCCGTACGCGGGGCCCACCGAGCACCGTCGACTTTCGGCCCAATCGCCGACCCCCACCCCCTCGTCCACACCGCCCGTACGGTGCCTTCCCACGGCGACGAGGGCCACGTAGCATCGGCCGAAAAGCACGGCGTGATCGTTTCGTGATATACAACTCATTGGCTTGACAGTGCGGTGCGCCGGGACCTACGCATAGGACCCGAGAGTGCCCCCTATCCGGTGCATGTCGCCCCCTACCCGATGCATGTAGCGGCCACCACGCGCTGTTTGCATGCTGTTGAAACACAAGACTCCGGCCGGCTCGCGTCTTTCCCTCATCCATTTCTCTTCCCCCTGGCGGTAGGCCATGGGCATCAAGGGTGGACAACGCACCTGTGCCGCTGAGGAGTTCTGCCTGCTCGTCATGCGCTTTCGCGCGGGCGCCGCCCCATGAGCGGCCGCGCGGATGAAGGAATGTCAGAAAGCGGGGTGCCTGTGAGCTTGTTGGAATGCCACCATTCCACGGTCGGCGCCGGTCGGTCGGCGATCGGTTTCCGGAGGGATCAGGAGGACCGGGGAGGCGAGGGGGACCGCGCGCCCGGCGGGGCGCTTCCCGGCCTGGTCGAGCGCGATGACATCCTGGCCGGCCTGGGCCGGCTGCTCGCCGATGCCACGAGAGGCAAGGGGCAGCTGGCCGTCGTGGACGGGCCGCTGGGAAGTGGCAAGAGCAGACTGGTGCACGAGTTCCTCGAATCCCTCGAACCGGGCGGCGCCCGCGTGCTGAGGGCCACCGCCTCGCTCCGCGAGCACCTTCTGCCGTTCGGCGTGGTGACCCAGCTCTTCCACGGCATGGCGATTCCGCCGCCCAGCCGGGACCGGGTGCGCGCGCTGCTCGCCTCGGCGGTCGAACACACCGTCACCGACGGGCGGTTAGCCGGGGGTGGCTGGGAGACGCAGGTCGTCGACGTCTTCCAGAAGCTCACCATGGAGCTGGCCCATCTGGCCGAGACCACCCCCTTGGTGATCTGCGTCGACAACGCCCACTACCTGGACCCGCCCTCGCTGCACTTCCTCGCCGGCATCGTCCCGTGGCTGCATTCCGCCCGCATCCTGGTGCTCCTCACCGATGACCACACCCTGCGATGGCCGCGTTCGCCCCTGCTGGCCGGGCTGCTCTCGCAGAGCCCCAACGCCCACCGGATCGCCGTGCGGCCCCTGAGCCGCAGCGGAGTCGACGCCCTGGCCGTCCGGCTGCTCGGCCCGCACACCGCATCCCCCCGGCTCACCGCCGAGTTCCACCGCATCAGCGGGGGCAATCCGCTGGCTGCCCAGGCCCTGATCATCGATCAGCAGGCGGGCGGCACCTGCTATCCAGAAGGCTACGGACGGGCGCTGCTCGAGCTCGTGGCGCTCTCCCGGCCGTCGATGTTGTCCGTGGTGCGCGCCCTCGCCGTGCTCGGCGGTGCGGCGCCGGTCGCGGACGTGGCCCGGCTGGCCGGGGTGGATGCCACGGTGACCGGCTGGGCCCTGCACGCCCTGGCCAGCGCCGGACTGCTCACCAAGGGCCAGGCGTTCCGCCACCCGGTGGCCGCCACCGCCGTGCTGGACGACATGCCCGCCGACAGCCGGGCCGCACTGCATCGCGCGGCGGCCGAACTGCTGCACGAGGCCGGGGCACCCGCGCTGACGGTGGCCGGGCAGTTGCTGAGCGCCGGGGACCCCGGTGCCGACTGCGCCACCGAGGTGCTGGTCACGGCCTCCGACGAGGCGCTGGCGACCGGCGATGTGGGCACCGCGCTCAGCTGCTTGGACCTCGCCCAGCACACCCGGGCCGACGACCCCACCGCGGCACGCATCCGCGCCCGGCTCAGCAGGCTGGAGTGGCAGCTGAAACCGCAGGTCGCCGTCCGCCATCTCCGCCCCCAGCTGCGCGACTTCACCGCGGGCCACCTGGACCGGCGGGAGGTCTCCGAACTGGTGCTGGGCCTGGCCCAGGCCGGTGCGCTCGATGAGCTGACCGCCCTGCTGGAGGCCCTGCGCACCCGCGCCCACCGGGGCACCGGCCCCGGAACCGAGGACCTCCGCGCCCTGTCGAACTGGGCGGCGATGGCGTACCCCCTCCACACCGGGCTGCGGAAACTGGCCCACTCGGTGGCCGCCGCCACCCCGGAAGCCGCCCCCTGTCACGACCCATGGCTGCCCTCGGCGGTCACTCTGGCCGACGATCTGGTCCGCGGACGCAACGACCAGCTGACGCACCGCGCCGAACTACTGCTGCGCACCTTCCACCTCGACCACGGCTCGCTGTGGAACGCCGAGTCCGGAGTGCTCGCCCTGTGCGCGCTGCTCCACGCGGGCCGGCTGGACGAGGTCATGGCCTGGTGCGAAAAGCTCGAGACCGAGGCCGCCGCCCACCAGGCCGTCGCCTGGCAGGGGAAGTTCCTCGCCATCCGCGCCGAGGCCCACCTGCGGCAGGGGCACCTGATCTCCGCCCACGACCTGGCGGCCCGCGCCATGGCCGTCGTACCGCCCCAGGGCTGGGGAGTCGGCCTGGCCGGGGTGCTGGGCTGCGCCATCCTGGCCGCCACCCGGTCCGGCAGGCTGGAGCAGGCGGAGAAGTACGTGGCGCAGCCGATCCCCGAGCAGGCCCTGCACAGCCGCCACGGAGCGCACTATCTGCACGCTCGGGGCCACTACCGGCTGGCCACCCACCATCCCCAGGCCGCGCTCGCGGACTTCCTGGCCTGCGGCAGATTCGCCGAGACCTTGCAGCCGCCCGGCTCCGACGTGGTCCCGTGGCGCACCAGCGCGGCCGAGGCATGGCTGGCACAGGACGACCAGGACCAGGCCAAGCGTCTGGTACGGGAGCAGATGGCCCGGCTGCTGCCGGGCCCCTCCCGGGCCCGCGGGCTGTCCCTGCGCACCCTGGCGGCGGTCAGCCGGGTCACCCGCCGCCCGCAACTGCTCACCGAGGCCGTCGACATGCTCAAGGACAGCGGCGACGACTACGAGCTGGCCCGTGCGCTGATCGACCTCAGCACCGCCTTCAAGGACACCGGGGACCAGCGCAACGCCCGCCGGGTGGCCCATCGCGCCTGGCACCTGGCGAAGCAGACCGGGGCCGAGCACCTGTGCCGGGAGGCCGCGCTCGACCCCATCGATCCCGAGGCCGCGATGTCCGCGCATCAGCGGCAGGACGGGCTGTCCGCGCTCACCACACAGGAGCGGAGGATCGCGCTACTGGCGGCGAAGGGCTACACCAACCGCGAGATCGCCGCCAAGCTCTACATCACCGCGAGCACGGTCGAGCAGCACCTCACGCGGGTGTTCCGTAAAGTCAACGTCAAGCGGCGGCAGGATCTGCCGCACTTCCTCTAGCCTCCTCCTCACCAGGCCCTCTTCTCACTCCAGCAGTCCGGATCTGAACTGGCCCACCAGTGCGGTGAGTTCACGGGAGGTTCGGGCCGCGCCATAGATGTGGTGGTCCGGGCGCACCAGCAGGAACCGTGCCCGCGCTGCCTTCATAAGCGGCAGATACATCTCGTCGACGTCGATGACGGCGCCCGGTGCCGCCTCGGTGCCCTCCGCCACCATGTGCACCACACGCGTACCGAGCCCGGTGAGGAAGGTGAGTTCGGACTCCTCCAGCGCCACGGCCGGATCCGCCGATCCCAGCAGCACCGGACCGGTGCCCACCACCTCGTCGAACAGACCGGTCGCGCCCTCGTGCCGCACCCGGCCCTGGGGCATCACCTCCCCGGCCGGTGGCACCGGCGTCGTGCCGATGCCGGTGTACAGCAGGCCGGTCCGCAGTGGTGGACCCGTGACGCCGTGCTGTCCGCCCCGGCCGGTGTCGGCACCGCCCGCGAGCAGCGAGGCGTCCCGGCTCGCGGCGGTGGCGGCGTCGGTCACACACAGCACTTTGCCCAGCCGTACCGCGGTGTCGATGGCCTCCCGCACATGGTCGACGCGCTCACGCGGATAGGTGTCCAGCAGTCCCTCACCGGCGGCGCCCCGCAGCACCAGGTCCAGCTTCCAGGACAGATTGAGCACATCCCGGATGCCCGCGCACATGCCCTGACCGGTGAACGGCGGCATCAGATGGGCGGCGTCCCCGGCCAGCAGCACCCGCCCCCGCCGCCACTCATCCGCCCACGCGGCCTGGAAGCTGTAGACGGTGTGCCGGTGCAGGGTGGCGTTCTCCGGGGTGACATCGAAGCGCTCCAGCAGCCGCCAGGCCGTCTCCGCCCGGTTCAGCTCGGCCACGCTCTCCCCGGGCAGCCGCATGAACTCCCAGCGTCTGCGCCCCGGCCCGCTGCCCACCGCCGTCGTCGGCCGGGCCGGATCGCAGTGCTGCACATTGAGCGGCGAGAACACGCGCGGTTCGTGGAGCACCACATCGCACAGCAGCCAGTCGAAGGAGAAGCCGAGATCCGTCCGGCGCACCCCGATGTGGTCGCGGACGAAGCTGTTCGCCCCGTCGCACCCGACGACCCAGGAGGCGCGGCACCGCAGGCCGCTGCCCGCCGGCTGCGTCGCCGTGAGCTCCACCCCGGCGCCGTCGTCGACAAGGTCCGTCGCCTCGTAACCGCGCAGTACCCGCAGGTTGGGCAGCCGCTCGGCGCGGGCGCACAGCACCGCCTCCAGCGCGGGCTGGTGCATCGTGGTCGTCTCCGGCCAGCCGTGCACACCGCGTTCGGCGAGCTCGACCCGTAGCAGAGACCTGCCCTCGGCGTTGCGCCAGTCGTAGGCATCGGCCGGCAGACCGAGCTCCGGATACGAATCGGCCACCCCCAGCGACGCCAGGGTCCTGGCCGTCTCGCCGTCGAAGCTGGTCGCCCGCGGCAGTGTGTACGGGTATTCCCACCGCTCCACGGCCAGCACCCGCCACCCCCGGGTGGCCAGCAGGATGGACAGCACCTGCCCGATGGGTCCGTAGCCGACGATGAGCACATCCGCATCCGGTGTGTCCGGCCCCCGCCCAGAGCCCGCAGAGCACATCCGCTCCTCCCTCCTCCGGTGCCGCGAAGCTATCAGCGGAGGCCGAACGGACTGGGACAAAGGGGGCTTGGCGATCACGAAGTAAGGGGGGATGAGGGGGGTGAATCAGGGGATTCTCCTAGTTTTCCGGTGTGAAGCTGTAATGGGTGAAGCCGTTGACGCGTCACCTGGAACCCTGACCGCAGGGAGGGTAGAGGTGGCATGCTGCGCACCGAACTGATCCGCCCGATCCAGGACCTCCTCACCGAACAGAGCCGCCGCTTCGGCGCGAAGACCGCTTACGCCGACGCCCGGCGCGCCATCAGCTACGCCGAGCTGGAGGCGCGCACCCGCCGGTTCGCCGGCCATCTGGCCGGACTGAGCCTGCTGCCGGGCGACCGCGTGGCCATGTACCTCGGCAATCGCGTCGAGATGGTGGAGAGCTACTTCGCCGTCGTCCGCGCCGGGGGAATCGGTGTCCCGGTCAATCCGCACGTCTCCCAGGCCGAACTCGACCATCTGCTCACCGCCAGCGGCAGCCAGGTCGTCATCACGGACTCCGCCCACCTGCCGCTGCTGCGCCGACTCGACGCCGGAGCGAGTCCGCTGACCGTGCTGGTGGTGGGGGAGGACCCGGTCCCCGCGGGCTGCCTGTCCTACGAGCGGTTCGCCACCACCGAGCCGGACACACCGGCCCGCGACGACCACGGGCTCGACGACATCGCCTGGATGCTCTTCACCTCCGGCACCACCAGCAAGCCCAAGGGTGTGCTCGCCACCCAGCGCAACTGTCTCTGGTCGGTCGCCGCGTCGTACGTACCCGCGCTCGGCCTCACCGCCGAGGACCGTGTGCTCTGGCCGCTGCCCCTGTTCCACAGCCTCTCCCACATCGTGTGCGTGCTGGCCGTGACCGCCGTCGGAGCGACCGCCCGGATCACCGACGGACACTCCGCCGAGGATGTGCTGGAGCTGTGGGGCCAGGAGCGCTCCACGGTCATCGCCGGAGTTCCCACGCTGTACCACTACCTCGTCCGCGCCTCCAAGGCGCCCGGGTTCACCGCCCCGGACCTGCGGGTGGGCCTGGTCGGTGGCGCCGTGACCACGGCGGCGCTGCGGCGCTCGGTCGAGGACGCCTTCGGGGCCCCGCTCATCGACGCGTACGGCAGCACCGAGACCTCCGGCTCGATCGCCATCAACTGGCCGACCGGGGCCAGGGTCGAGGGCTCCTGCGGACTCCCCGTCCCCGGCCTGGCCCTGCGGGTGGTCGACCACCGCACCGGCCTGGACGTGCCCGACGGGACCGAGGGCGAGGTGTGGGTGCGCGGCCCGAACATCATGGCGGGCTACCACAACCAGCCCGAAGCCACCGTCGAGGCGCTCCGGGACGGCTGGTTCCACACCGGCGACCTCGCCCGCCGCGACCGGGACGGCTATCTGACGGTCACCGGGCGGCTCAAGGAACTCATCATCCGCGCCGGGGAGAACATCCACCCCGTCGAGGTGGAGGACGTCCTGCGGATGGCGCCCGGCGTGGCCGACGCCGCCGTGGTCGGCAAACCGCACGACGTCTTCGGCGAAGTCCCCGTGGCCTTCGTCGTCCCCGCTCCCGGCGGTTTCGACCCGGCCCAGGCGCTCGCCCTGTGCCGGGAGCGGCTCTCGTACTTCAAGGTGCCCGAGGAGCTGTACGAGATCGAGCGGATCCCGCGCACCGCGACCGGCAAGGTCACCCGGCACCGGCTCCTGGACGGTCCGGCACGGTTGCGCGCGGTGGGCAACGCCTACCATGACGCGCTCTTCCGTACGAGGTGGATCCCACAGCCGTCGGCCCCTCAGCTGTCCGCCGCACGGCCTCGGCACGGCCATTGGGCGCTGCTCGGACGGCAGACCCCCGGGCTCGACGGTCCGCTGCGGGCCTCGGGCGGCGCCGAGTTGGGCGAGTACATCGACTACATCGATACGGCCGACCTGAGAGCGGCGGTGGCCGCCGGAAGTCCCCCGCCCGCTGTGGCCCTGCTGTCGGCCCCCGCGGACACCACCGAGGGTGTCCTGAGGGACGTCGAGACGTGGCTGGCCTCCGCCGAGCTGTCCGATGCGCTGCTGGTGGTGGCCACCCAGAGCGCGGTGGCCACCGCGACGGGCGAGGACGTGCCGAATCCGGAACAGGCCGCGCTGTGGGGGCTGGTGCGCACCCTGCAGGCCGCTCATCCCGGCCGTATCGCCATCGTCGATCTCGACGCGCCCGATGACGAGGCGTGTGTGGGTGGGCTGTTGGCGGCGGTGGCGTCGGGCGAGCCCCAGAGCGCGGTGCGCTCGGGCGTCGTGCTGCTGCCACGGCTTGAACGCGTGGCCCTGGATGTGGGTCTGGGCATGGGTCCGGATGCCGAGCGGGATGTGTCCGTGGCCTTCGACCCCCATGGCACCGCGGTCGTCACCGGAGTGGACACCCGGCGCGGCGCCGCGATCGCCCGGCATCTGGTGACCGGTTACGGGGTCCGCCGACTGCTGCTGATCGCTCCACCGGGGCAGGGCGGCCTGGCCAACGAGCTGTGTACCCAGCTCACCGATGCCGGAGCCGATGTCAGACTCGTCGAATGCGAGCTGGACAACCGCACCAAACTGAGGCGGGCGCTGGCCAAGGCCACCAGCCCCTTGAGCGTGGTCGTCCACGCCTGGGAGGCCGTGGACGAGCCGTCGGACGGGCGCGTGGCCGCCGAGGCCAGGACGCTGTACGAGCTCACCCGGAACGCCGATCCCACCGCGTTCGTGCTGTCCTCCTCGACCAAGGGGTTGCTGGGGGCGGCAGGGGAAACCACGGAGGCCGCCTCCGCCGCCTTCCTCGACGCCTATGCACAGCACCTGCGTGTACGAGGGGTACCGGCTCAGTCCATCGCCTGGGGACCGTGGGAGGGGGAGACCGACGAGACGGCCGGTGCTCTGAGCTCCCGGGAGGCGCTCGCGGCGCTGGACGCCGCACTGGGCGTGGACCAGGCCCAACTCGTCGCCATGAAGCTCGACCCGACCGCCGTGCCGACCGGGACGACCTCCCCGCTGCTCCAGGACCTGATCGACGTCCCGGCCCGTACCGCCACCGTGGACGAGGCCGTTACGGTCGCCCTCCGGGAGCGGCTGATGGACGCGCACGAGGCCGACCGGGACCGGCTGCTCACCGATCTCGTCCGCGAACACCTGGCCGACCTGCTGGGCCTGGCCGACAAGCGGTCCGTCGAGCCCGAGCGGGCCTTCACCGACCTGGGCCTGACCTCGGTCACGGTGGTGGAACTGCGCAACCGGCTGAGCGAGGCCACCGGGCTCCGCCTGCCCGCCACCTCCGCCTTCGACCACCCCACACCGGTGGCGTTGGGGAGCCTGCTGCGGCGGGAACTGCTCGGCGGTACGGGAGTGCCGACCGTCCCGGTTTCGGCCTCGGTTTCGGCCCCGGATTCAGCCCCGGGTTCGGCCGTGGTCGCGGGGGCGGGTCCGGTCGATGACCCGATCGCGATCGTGGGGATGGCCTGCCGGCTGCCGGGTGGGGTCGGATCGCCGGAGGAGTTGTGGGAGCTGGTTCTGGCAGGTGGTGAGGGTATCGGGGAGTTCCCGGCGGATCGGGGATGGGATCTGGAGCACCTCTTCGATCCGGATCCGGATCACGCCGGGACGAGCTATGCGCGTCGGGGCGGGTTTCTCTATGACGCGGGGGAGTTCGACGCGGACTTCTTCGGGATCTCGCCGCGTGAGGCGCTGGCGATGGATCCGCAGCAGCGGTTGCTGCTGGAGACGTCATGGGAGGCGTTGGAGCGCGCCGGCATCGATCCGGTCTCGCTACGGGGCCAGGACGTGGGCGTCTTCGCCGGGATGATGCATCAGGACTACGGAGTCGGCTCCACCGAAGGAGTAGATGCCCCCGCCGGTCTGGAAGGCCACCTGATGACCGGCACCTCGGCGAGCGTGGTGTCGGGTCGGGTGTCGTATGTGCTGGGGTTCGAGGGTCCTGCGGTGACGGTGGACACGGCGTGTTCGTCGTCGTTGGTGGCGTTGCATTTGGCGGGTCAGGCGTTGCGGGCGGGGGAGTGCTCGATGGCGCTGGCCGGTGGGGTGACGGTGATGGCCGGGCCGGACGCCTTTGTGGAGTTCTCCCGTCAGCGCGGGCTCGCTGCCGACGGGCGGTGCAAGTCGTTCGCGGCCTCGGCGGATGGCACGGGGTGGGCCGAGGGTGTGGGTGTGCTGGTGGTGGAGCGGTTGTCGGATGCGGAGCGGCTTGGGCATCGGGTGTTGGCGGTGGTGCGGGGTAGTGCGGTGAATCAGGATGGTGCGTCGAATGGGTTGACGGCGCCGAATGGTCCGTCGCAGCAGCGTGTTATTCGGCGGGCCTTGGCGGGTGCGGGGCTGGTGGCGGGTGATGTGGACGCGGTGGAGGCGCATGGGACGGGTACGCCGCTGGGTGATCCGATCGAGGCGCAGGCGGTGTTGGCCACGTATGGCCAGGATCGTGACCGGCCGCTGTTGATGGGGTCGTTGAAGTCGAATATTGGTCATGCGCAGGCGGCCGCTGGTGTGGCTGGTGTGATCAAGATGGTGTTGGCG
>NZ_JBHYVB010000114.1:0-37590 GCF_042750115.1 Streptomyces sp. NPDC059455 | reverse complement strand
GCCTGACGGCCCCCCCACCCCGGCCCCCCCGGCGGCCCCCCCCCCGCGGGGGCCCCCCGGGGCGGGGGCCGTGGCCAGGAGGTCCGTATGCGTACTGCACGATGGCGCGGGGTCGTGATCGCCGCGCTCACGATATCGACAGCCCTTGCCACACTGCCCGCCGGGCCCGCGTCGGCCCGGACAGCCACCAGACCCGCCACCAAGGTGGTGGACGGCCGTACTCAGCCGGTGTTCTCCTACGCGGACGCCGTACGGGAGCACCTGATGGTCCAAACGCCCGTCGACAGTGACGGCGATGGCCGCAAGGACCGGGTCGCGGTGGACATCATCCGGCCCAAGGAGACCCAACAGGGTCTCCAGGTGCCGGTCATCATGTCGTCCAGTCCCTATAACGACACCGTGGGCCGTGGCTTCGAGTCGGAGCGCAAGGCCTACGACGCCCAGGGCGACCCGGCCAAGTTCCCTCTCTTCTACGACAATTACTTCGTGCCGCGCGGCTATGCCGTGGTCGATGTCGATGTGACCGGCACCGGCAGATCCGACGGCTGTCTGACGGTCGGCGGCGCCGCCGATGTGGCGGCCGCCAAGGCCACGATCGACTGGCTGGGCGGCCGCGCCACGGCGTACGCGGCGGACGGCAGCGAGGTGAAAGCCTCCTGGTCCACCGGCAAGGTGGGCATGATCGGCCACTCGTACGAGGGCATGCTGGCCAACGCGGTGGCGGGCACCGGGGTGGAGGGGCTGGAGACCATCGTCCCGATCTCCGGAGTCAGCTCCTGGTACGAGTTCGCCCGCACCAACGGCGCCAAGCACTGGAACGGCTTCGCCTCGTATCTGACCACCGCGCTGGACACCGATCCGCCCCAGAAATGCCAGGCGGTGCGCGAGCGGTTGCAGGCCGGTGAGGACGACGCCACCGGCAATTACAACGCCCACTGGAACGAGCGCAATTACCTCGCACAGCCCGCACCCGAGGTGGACAAGGTGCGCGCGAGCGTCCTCGCGGCGCATGACATCAACGACTACAACATCCGGATCGACCAGCTCGCGAACTGGTGGGGCGCGCTGGCCGAGCGCGGGGTGCCGCGCAAGCTGTGGCTGGGCCGCTACGGCCACACCGATCCGTTCGACTGGCCCGGTCGGCGCGCGCAGTGGGTCGACACCGTGCACCGGTGGTTCGACCACTGGCTGTACGGCATCCAGAACGGAATCATGGACGAGCCCCGCGTCGATCTGCAGACCGGCCCGGACACCTGGACCACCCAGGCCGACTGGCCCGCGGGCACCTCCTCGGTCCCCCTGCACCCCGGGCCCGATGGCTCGCTGGCGCTGAGTCCCGCGAGCGGCACCGGATCCTTCACCGACACCAAGCTGAGCGAGGCGGATCTCACCGCCGCCCCGTCGGCGAACCGTCCGGGCCGGCTCGCGTTCGTCACCCCGCCGCTGCGCACCGGGGTACGGCTGTCCGGCACACCCACCGCGGATCTGCGGGTCACACTCGACAAACCGACGTCGAACCTCACCGCGCTGCTCGTGGACTACGGCGAGGACGAACGGATCGACTGGAACCGCAACGAACCCCAGAACCGGATCCACGACGGTCTGCGGGGGCTGGACGAGGAGTCCTGCCACGGGGAGAGCACCGCCCAGGACGACGCCTGCTACCAGCAGACGGCCAATGTGACGGCGCGCAAATCCTCCGAGGTGATCGCCCGGGGCTGGATGGACGCCCAGAACCGCCACTCGCTCACCACCCCCGAGCCACTCACCCCCGGCCGGTCCTACCGGATCACCTGGAAGACCCTGCCGGGCGACTACGAGATCAAGCCGGGCCATCGGCTGGGGCTGGTCCTCGGTGGCACCGACGCCGACTTCCTCTACTTCGAGGACCCGACCGGGGCGAAGGTGACGGTGGATCTGGGCGGCAGCCGGGTGACCGTACCGGTGACCGCCGCCGGAAGGCTCAGCAACTCCGGTCGCTGATAGGCGCGTTGATGAGGCCGGGCCGCCGTTCACCGGCGGTCCGGGCTCATCCCTGAGCCCAGGCGCTCAGCCCTGAGCCCAGGCGCTCAACCCTGGATCCACGCGCTCAACCCTGCGTCCAGGCGTGGATCACATGGGCGCCGAGGTCCGCGTTCCCCTCGGCCATCCGGTGGCCGCTCTCGTACCGGGCCGTGAGGTCGCGGTAGCGGATGTCCTCCCTCGCGGCGAAGCCCAGCCGGCGCAGTTCGTCCGCGAGTTCCTCCGGGGTGAAGAAGCTGAGGAAGGGCTCACCGGCCTCGGCGGCCCACGCCGCGCGCGCCTCGTGCACGGCACGTTGTTCCGGCGGCAGCACGTCCGGCGGCTCGCCGTAGTCGAAGACCACGCCCGAGCCGTCCGGCAGGGACGCGATGAAGCCGAGCGTGTCCAGCACGGCGGTATGCGTCAGATACGGCACCACCCCGAGCCAGAAGAAGAACGCCGGGCGGGCCGGGTCGAAGCCCGCCGCCGTCAGCCCGTCGGCCAGGCTCCGCCGCTCGAAGTCCACCGGCGCGAAGGTCAGCGACGGCGGTACGGGGATCTCCGCGGCGGCCAAGCGGTCGCGCTTCCACTCCTGGGTGACGGGATGGTCCACCTCGAACACCCTGAGGCCCTCCGCCTCGTACGGATTGCGGCAGCCGAAGGTGTCCAGCCCCGCCCCGAGTGCCACCGCCTGCCGTACCCCGCGCGTCACGGCGGCCGCGACGGCGTCCTCGGCGAACCGCGCACGGGCGGCCACGGACAGCCGCACATCCTCGCGCCCGGGGTGGTAGGCCGCCTCGAGGACGGGGTCGTCCGCGTCGGCGGCGAGGACACGGGGCGCCAGCGGGTCGTAAAACACCCGGCCGCCCTCCAGCTCCTGGTGGGCCGCGCGGAACGCGGCCGCGCCGCGGGCGGTGATGCTGGGCCGGCCGATCTGCATGGAACGTCCTCCCCCGAGGTCCCACCGCGGATGCCGCGAGCGACACACCCCCATGGTGTCAGCTCGGCACCCGGCACGCACCGCTAACGACCCTTGTTTACAGGGGAGTTACGCGATGGACGGCCACCCGGGGACCGCCCCCGGCCGTGACGCCGCGCGGCGGGCGCGCATTGTCCCATCGATGACCTCCGGACAGGGGTTGACCGGGCCCATCGGGTGCAACCGGTCGGCCGAACCGGTGAAGCTCCCCCACCACTCCGCAAGCCCCACTGATGTCGTGCAATAAATATGACAATCCGACAATCAGAACAAAAGGGTCCGGCATGGCCCGGACCAGTGCGGAGTGCACCGTGTCCCATCACCCACGCCATCGGACGGCGCTTCTCGCCGTCGCCCTGCTCGGCGCCGCCACCGCGTGCGGCAGCGGGACACCGGCCACCCCGAAGGCCGAGGAGAAGCCCTCGAAGACCTCGGCGGCGGCCAGGAGCGGGTCCATGAAGAACTTCACCCTCGTGGCCACCGGCGATCTGCTGGTGCACGCCTCGGTCATCCGCCAGGCGAAGGCGGACTCGGGCGGTGAGAGCTATGACTTCCGGCGCATGATCCGGGCGGCCGCGCCCATCGTGGCCCAGGCCGACCTGGCCATCTGCCATATGGAGACCGTCTACGGGGCCACCCACGGGCCGTTCACCGGCTATCCGACCTTCAAGACGCCTCCGCAGCTCGCCTCGGCCGTGAAGGACATCGGCTACGACTCCTGCTCCACCGCCTCCAACCACACCCTCGACGCCGGTCCGGAGGGGGTGGTCCGCACCCTCGACGCCATGGACAAGGTCGGGCTCAAGCACGCCGGATCGGCCCGTTCCGCCGCGGAGAGCACCCGCTCCACGATCATGGAGGCCGGGGGCGCCAAGGTGGCCCATCTCGCCTACGCCTACGGCACCAACGGAATCCCGGTCCCCAAGGGCAAACCGTGGCTGGTCAACCTCATCAATCCGGCGCGGATCATCAAGGACGCGCGGGCCGCGCGGCGCGCCGGGGCCGATGTGGTCGTCGTCAGCGTGCACTGGGGCACCGAGTGGCAGCAGGCGCCGGACAAGCTCCAACTCTCGCTCGCCAAGAAGCTCACCGCCGCCAAGGACGGCGGCCGCCGCGACATCGACCTGATCATCGGCACCCACGCCCATATCCCCCAGGCGTACGAGAAGGTCAACGGCACCTGGGTGGTCTACGGCATGGGCGACCAGATCGCGGGGGTCATGCCCGACAAGCGCGGCCAGATGGGCTCGGCGGCGCGCTTCACCTTCACCCCGCCGTCCGCCCCGGGCAGGGCGTGGCAGGTGGAGAAGGCGGAGTACATCCCGCACGCCGTGGACAACGATCCGATCACCCTGGTGAACCTTCCCCGGGCCCTGGAGAAGAGCCCCGGCAACCCGGGCTACACCAGCGCCCTGAGCACCATCCAGGAGGCGGTGCTCAGCCGGGGCGGCAAGAAGGACGGCCTGTCCATGGGCCGTTGACCCGGCTCGCTCCCGGAGGCGCTACCGCTCCGGTCGCTCCGTCCCGCCCGGCCGCTCCGTGTGACCCGGCGGGCCGGGCCGGCCCGTCCGCTCGGCGGCCTCCTGGATGTGGAAGGTCAGCCGGTCGTCGTGCACATCGACCCGGACCCGGCTGTGCGCGGGCAGCTCGCCGCCGAGCAGCATCCGGGAGAGCGGATTGTCGACCTCGCGCTGGATGGTGCGGCGCAGCGGCCGGGCGCCGTACTCCGGCTGGTGGCCGTGTTTGGCCAGCCAGTCGACGGCGGCCAGGGTGAACTCCACGCCGACGTCCTGGGCGTGCAGCCGGCGCCGGGTCTCCTCCAGCAGCACATCGGCGATCTGCCGCAGCTGGTCGTCGGCGAGCCGGCGGAAGATGATGATCTCGTCGATGCGGTTGAGGAACTCCGGCCGGAAGTGCTCCCGCAGCGGGCGCAGCACCCGCTCCCGGCGCGCCGCGTCGTCGGCCTCCTCGCCACCGCCGCCGCCGAAGCCCAGGGGGCCACCGCGTCCGGTGATGGTCTGCGAGCCGAGGTTGCTGGTCATCACGATGACGGTGTTCTTGAAGTCGATGGTGCGGCCCTGGGCGTCCGTCAGCCTGCCGTCGTCGAGCACCTGGAGCAGGATGTTGAAGACATCGGGGTGGGCCTTCTCCACCTCGTCCATGAGCAGCAGCGAGTAGGGCTGGCGGCGCACCGCCTCGGTGAGCTGTCCGGCCTCCTCGTGGCCGACGTAGCCGGGTGGCGCGCCGACCAGCCGGCTGACGGTGTGCTTCTCCTGGTACTCGCTCATGTCGAGGCGGACCATGCGGTCCTCGCTGCCGAAGAGCGCCTCGGCCAGTGCGCGGGCGAGTTCGGTCTTGCCGACGCCGGTGGGGCCGAGGAAGAGGAAGCTGCCGCTGGGGCGGTTGGGGTCGGCGAGTCCGGCGCGGGCGCGCAGGACCGCGTCGGCCACGGCGGACACGGCCTCCTCCTGCCCGACGACCCGGCGGTGGAGGTGCTGCTCCAGGCTCAGCAGCCGTTCGCGCTCCTCCTGGGTGAGGCTGGAGACGGGGATCCCGGTCTGCCGGGAGACGATCTCGGCGATGTCCTCGACGGTGACCTCGGCGACGCGCCCGCCGTGGTACTGCGTTTCGGATGCCTGCGCGATCCGGTTGTTCAGCTCGGCGATCCGGTCCCGCAGGGAGGTGGCGCGTTCATAGCTCTCGGAGGCGACGGCCTGGTCCTTGTCCCGGGTGAGCTGCTCGACCTCCCGCTCCAGGGCGCGCAGATCGGTGCCGCGGGCGCTGGAGCGCAGCCGTACCCGGGCCCCCGCCTGGTCCATGAGGTCGATGGCCTTGTCGGGCAGGAAGCGGTCGGTCAGATAGCGGTCGGAGAGCTCGACGGCGGCGAGCAGCGCCTCGTCGGTGTAGCGGACCTGGTGATGGGCCTCGTAGCGGTCACGGAGGCCGTGCAGGATGGCGACGGCGTCCGCGGAGGTGGGCTCGGGGACCATGATGGGCTGGAAGCGGCGGGCGAGCGCGGCGTCCTTCTCGATGTACTGGCGGTACTCCCGGAGCGTGGTCGCGCCCATCACATGCAGTTCGCCGCGGGCGAGCGCGGGCTTGAGGAGGTTGCCGGCGTCCATCTGGCCGCCCTCGGAGCCACCGCCGCCGGCGCCGACCACCGTGTGCAGCTCATCGATGAAAATGATCAATTCGTCGGAGTTGGCGCGGATCTCGTCGACGATGCTGGTGACGCGCTGCTCGAAGTCGCCGCGGAAGCGGGTGCCGGCCACGACGCTCGCGATGTCGAGCTGGACGACCCGGCGGCCGAGCAGGATGTCCGGCACATCGGCGTCGGTGATCCGCTGGGCGAGCCCTTCGACGACGGCCGTCTTGCCGACTCCGGCCTCGCCGATGAGGACGGGGTTGTTCTTGCCGCGCCGGGCGAGCACCTCGATGCTCTGCTCGATCTCCTCGTCGCGGCCGATCACCGGGTCGATCCGCCCCTCGCGGGCCAGTTCGGTCAGGTCGCGCCCGAACCGGTCGAGGTTCGGGGTCTTCCGCTGGTCCATGACGGGCCTCTGGTCTGCCGTGGGGGCGCTCGGGGTGAGGCCGCCGGTCGGCGGGCCGGGAGCCCGGGGCTCGAAGCGGGCGGCGCCCAGGATCTGCCCGGCGGTGGACTCGCGGTTGGCGGCGAGCGCGATCAGCACGTGTTCGGGGCCGATGTACGAGGCGCCGCGCGAGCGGGCTATCTCATGGGCGTCGAGCAACGCCCGTTTGACGGCCGGGGTGACGGCGACCGAGTTGCGCGGCGGCCCGCCGCCCGCCTCCCGGTCGATCTCCGCGGCGATCCGGTCGGGGTCGGCTCCGGCGCGCGAGACCATGGTGCGGGTGGGCTCGGCGGAGAGTGCCGCCCGCAGCAGATGTTCGGTGTCGAGGTCGGTGCTGCCGTGTTCGGCGGCGTAGGAGGCGGCCGCCGAGACGAGATGGCGTGCGTTCTCGCTCATCAGCCGGCCGAAGTCGACATGGCGTGAATCGGGCCGCTGCCCGGCCGGCCCGGTCCCGAGGAAGCGTGCGAGGAAGTCGCCGAGTGGATCCGGCCCGAAGTCCTCGGGGCCCTGATTCGGGCCCTCGTTCCCGCTGCCCATATGACCAGTTTACGAGCGATCGAGGCCGATGTCCGTTCCTGGCCGGTTCCGCGAGCGGGCACCGCGGCCCGGCCACGGCTGCCGGGCGGCGCCCGGCGCCACCGGGTGCGTCAGCGCTCCGCCCGGTGGCGTTCGAGGACGACCAGGGCGGCGTCATCGCCCTGGTGGCCGCCTGTGTGGCTGAGCAGATCGCGCTGCAGACGGTCGATGAGGTACTGGGGGCCGCCGCCGTCCACTCCGGGGAGCCGCTCGGCGAGCGGGAAGAAGGTGCCCTCACTGTTCCGCGCCTCGACGACCCCGTCGGTGTAGAGCAGCAGCTGATCGCCCTCGTCGAACGGGAAGTCCTCGCTGTGGTAGCTGCCGGCCGCCAGGTGGCCGAGGCCCAGCGGCAGTGCGGGCGCCTGGCCCTCCAGCGCCTTGACACCGGAGTCGCGCAGCAGGAGCGGCGGCGGATGTCCGCAGTTGACGAGGCGGACCACCGGCCGGTCGTCGGGGATCTCCAGCACGGCGGCGGTGACGAACGACTCCCCCGCCCCGGGCTCCTTGTCGCGGGGTTCGGTCCGCTCCGCGGACAGCGCGGTGTCCAGGTGGGAGGCCAGATCGGTCAGCGGTACGGGCCAGTGGGCGATCGCGCGGAAGGCGCCGAGCACCAGGGAGGCGTCCGCGACGGCGGTCAGCCCGCTGCCCCGGACATCGCCGATGATCAGGCGGGTGGCGTTCGAGGTGCGCGCCGCCGCGTACAGATCGCCGCCGATCTCCGCCCCCGGCTCGGCCGCGAGGTAGACCGAGGCGATCAGCAGCGGGCCGACCCTTTCGGGGAGCGGGCGCAGCAGCACCCGCTGTGCCACATCGGCCACCGCCCGCACCCGGTTCAGCTCGCGCATGTGCCGGTCGAGAACCGCCCGGAACAGCACGATCATCGCCGAGACCAGGGCCAGGGTGATCACCTCGGTCAGGCGGCCGGGAAGGCCGAGGAACCCCTCCGAGGCGTTCGCCGCGATCTGCGCGAGGACGGCCAGCAGCCCGACGCACGCGGTGAGCACCGGACCGGCGAACGAGGCGGTCATGGCGGGGGCGGCGATCAGCAGCGGGCTGAGCCGGACATTTGCCGGTGCCAGCACATCGCCGAGCGTGATCAGCCCGATGACCAGCAGGGGGATCACGACCAAGAAGCGGGTCCGCCACCTTGGCCGGCGCGGATCCGAGGGACCTTGCCGCGTGTGCACATCTACTGCTTACGCCTGCCGTGGCCCCCGCGCCAACCCGCCGGCCCGGGGCACGACCGCGCTCCCGGGAGGCGGCTGTCACACTTCCGGCCGCTGTCTCGTCCTCCTTCTCAGGCCGAGGAGAGGATCGGGACATGGCAGAGCTGACCGCCTTCGAAGAACAGCGCGACCGGCTGTGGGCCGTCGCGTATCGCATCACCGGCTCGGTCGCCGACGCCGATGACGCGGTGCAGGAGACCTGGCTGCGCTGGCAGGGGCTGCCCGCGGACGAGGTGGCCGACCCCCGCGCGTATCTGACCACCGTCATCAGCCGCATCTGCTACGACCTGCTGGGTTCGGCGCGGGCGCGGCGCGAGGCGTATGTCGGCCCCTGGCTGCCCGAGCCGGTGGTGGCGGCGGGCGGTCCGGAGGACCGGGTGACGCTGGACGAGTCGGTGGGTCTTGCGCTGCTCACCGTGCTGGAGCGGCTGACTCCGGCGGAGCGGACCGCCTTCATCCTGCACGATGTCTTCTCGGTGCCGTTCCCCGAGATCGCCGAGGTGGTGGGCCGGAGCCCGGAGTCCGTACGGCAGCTGGCCTCCCGCGCCCGCAAGCGGGTCCGGGCGGAGGCACCGCGGCGTTCGGTGGACCGCGAGGAGCACCGGCGGGCCGTGGACGCGTTCCTCCGGGCGGTCATGGGCGGCGACATGGACGGGCTGCTGGAGATCCTGGATCCGGAGGTCGTCTGGCGTTCGGACGGCGGCGGCAAGGTGGCGGCGGCCCGGCTCCCGGTGCTGGGGAACGAGAAGGTGGCCCGCTTCGCCCAGCGGCTGACCCGGGGCTTCGACCCGGCCACGATGCTGGTGCACCACCGCGACGTCAACGGCGCCCCGGGCCTGGTCATCGTCGACACCGCGAACGGGCAGGCCGTGGTCTTCGCGTTCTCCGTACACCAGGGTGTGATCACCGAGATCGACGCGGTCATCAACCCCGACAAGCTCCGCCACCTCGATCTGCCGAACCTGTGACCGGCATCACCGTCACATCTCGGGCCACCGTGTCGTCCTCCTCGTGAACACCGACCGGCAAGGAGGCCGCCCACATGGAGAAGCAGCAGGTCCTGGTACTCGGCGCGGGCTATGCGGGGCTGATCGCCGCCCTGCGGCTGGCCCCGCACACCCGCGTCACCCTGGTCGATCCGAGCCCCGCCTTCACCGAGCGCGTGCGGCTGCACGAGCGGGCCGTCGGACGGCCCGACATCACACATCCGCTCGACGCGCTGACCCGGCGGGCCGGGATCGTCCACGTGGCCGCCCGCGCCACCGGGATCGATCCGGCCGCCCGGCGGATCACCACCGACGACGGCCGCCGGCTTCCGTACGACCGGCTGGTGTACGCGCTCGGCAGCCGCACCGCCGACCCCGGTGAGCGCGCCTACACCCCGGAGACGGCGGCCGAACTGCACAAGCGGCTGCTGGACGGCCCGGGTGAGCTGACGGTGGTCGGCGGGGGACTCACCGGCATCGAGCTCGCGGCCGAGATCGCCGAGTCCCACGACGCCTGGAGGGTCCGGCTGATCACGGGCGAGGAAGTCGGCACGGGGCTGTCGGCGAAGGGCCGCGCCCATGTCCGTACGACGCTCACCGGGCTCGGTGTCCGGATCGAGGAGGGCCGCCGGGTGACGCGCCCGGAGGACCTCGGCGCCGACGCGGTGGTCTGGGCCACCGCGATGACCGCGAACACCGCCCTGGCCGAGGCCGCCGGGATCGCCCTCGACCCGGGCGGCCGCGTCCGCGTCGACGCCACTCTGCGCTCGGTGTCCCATCCGGAGATCTACGCGGTGGGCGACGCGGCGGCCATGGCCACCCCGGCCGCCGGTGCCCTGCGCATGGCCTGTGCCACCGCGCTCCCCTCCGGTTCGCACGCCGCCTCCTCGATCATCGCCGAGACGCGGGGCCGGGAGCCGAAGCCGTTGCGCTTCCGGTTCGTGGCGCAGTGTGTGAGCCTGGGCCGCCGGGACGGGCTGATCCAGCTGGTGCGGGCGGACGACGCCCCGCGCGAGACGGTGCTGCGCGGTGGCACGGCCGCGCGCGCCAAGGAGCAGGTGGTGCGCTCCACGGTCAGGGTGCTGCGGCTGGCGGCGCGCCGCCCGGGGGCCGTGCCCCTCATTCCCGGGATCGGCTGACGGGCGCGGGGAGAGGCTGAGGTATCCCCGAGAAGCGGCCCGAGCCATGCGCCCGCGCTACGGGGTGCCGGCGGGCCACGCGGCGGAGCCGCACATCGACGTTTTCCCCTCCCCGCCCCTTCCCGTTACCGGGGGCTACGCCCCCGGACCCCGGGTGGTCTGGGGGCAAAGCCCCGCCACGCGGCGGAGCCGCACCCCCTTAGAACGGGTAGTGGGCGTGCTGGGTGGCGAGGGTGATCCACCGGGTGTCGCTGAACGCCTCGATGCCCCAGCGGCCGCCGAACCGCCCGTACCCCGAGTGCTTGACGCCACCGAACGGGGCCTGGGGCTCGTCCGCCACCGACTGGTCGTTGATGTGCACGATGCCGGTCCGGACACGGCGGGCGACCTTCAGCCCATGGGTTCCGTTCTCGGTGATGATGCCGCAGGTCAGGCCGTGGTCGGTGGCGTTGGCCAGGGCCACGGCCCGATCGTCGTCGGCGAAGGTGTCCACCACGCAGACCGGGCCGAAGGCCTCGGCGTGGTGGATGTCCATGTCCGGGGTGACATCGCTCAGCACCGTCGCCGGGTGGACCGCGCCGTCGGGTTCGCCACCGCCGGTCAGCACCGTGGCGCCCTTGTCCACCGCGTCCTTCACCAGGGCCGCCACCCGGCGCGCGGAGTCGGCTGTGACCAGCGGGCCGACCACGGTGGCCGGTACGGCGGGGTCGCCGCACGGCAGGGCGGCCACCTTGGCGGAGAACTTCGCGGTGAACTCCTCGGCGAGGCTTTCATGGACGAGTATCCGGTCGCCCGACATGCAGATCTGACCGGAGTTCATGAACACGCCGAAGGTGGCGGCGTTCACCGCGTGGTCCACATCGGCGTCGTCCAGGACGATGATGGCGTTCTTGCCACCCAGCTCCAGCACGGCCGGCTTGAGGTGCCGCGCGGCGAGTGAGCCGATGGTCCTGCCGACACCGGTGGACCCGGTGAAGTTGACGATCCGTACACGGGGGTCGGCGATGAGCGCCTCGGCCACCTCGGCCGCGTCCTCACGGGCGTTGGTGACCACGTTGAGCACCCCGTCGGGCAGCCCGGCGTCGCGCAGCACATCCGCGACGAAGAGCCCGCAGGCGAGCGGCGCGTCCTCGCTGGGCTTCAGCACCACCGTATTGCCCGCCGCCAGGGGCGCCGCGACGGAGCGGACACCGAGGATGACCGGCGCGTTCCAGGGGGCGAAGGCCGCCACGACACCGGCCGGTTCGCGGACGGCGAGACCGAGCGCGCCCGCCTCCTGGGCGCTGAGCACCTCACCGCGCGGGGCGGTGATCGCGGCGGCGGCCTCGCGGAGGATGTTCGCGGCCAGGCCCACGTTGAAATTCGCCCAGGGCGCGGTGCCCCCGGTCTCCTGGGCCATGATCTCGGCGGCCCGGGCGGCGCGCGACTCCAGCAGGTCCGCCGCGGTCAGGAAGATCGTACGGCGCTCGAACGGGGCCAGCTCCGCCCAGGCCGGGAAGGCGGCATCGGCGGCGGCCACCGCACGCGCCACGTCCTCGGCCCCGGCGGCCGCGACGGTGGCGAACACCTCCCCGGTGTAAGGGTTGAGGTCCTCGGCGGTGCGCCCCGAGACGGCCGGGGTGTCCTTGCCATCGATCAACAGATCGCGGTGGAGGGTCATATCGGATGTCCTTTGCGGTCCCTCGCCCCAAGGGCATGTTCGCTGAGTGAACTTCGGTTCACTTCGCGCGGACCGTCAGTCTCCGACGCGCCCCGGGCGGTCGTCAATGCGCGGGCGTCGCGCGGGGCCACCGCACCCCGCCGGACGCCGTCACCGCCAGGAGGCCCAGGAGGGCCAGCGCGGCGGCGGGCGCGAGAACGGCCCACGGGGCGCGCTCGGCGTACGGGTGGTTCTCGGCCAGCAGCCGGCCCCACTCCGGGGACGGCGGCTGGGCTCCCAGGCCGAGGAAGCCCAGCGCGGCCAGGGCGAGCGCCACGGACGGCAGACGCAGCAACGCGTGGCGGACGACCGGGGGCAGGACCGCGGGCAGGAGGTGGCGGCGCAGCAGATGGCGGCGGGAGGCGCCCAGCGCGCGGGTGGCGGCGAGATGGGTGGCGGCGCGCTGCTGCCGCAGCAGGGCGGAGGTGTGCGTGGCCAGCGGGGCCCAGGCGACGGCGGCCACGGCGAGCGCGGGGGTGTACGGGCCGCGGCCCGCCGCCCCGGTGACCAGCAGCCCGGCGAGCACGGGCGGCACCGCGTTCACCGTCTCGGCGAGTCCGCCGGACAGCCGGGGCACCAGCCCGAGCAGCACGCCCGCCACCAGCGCGGCGGCGCTCACCGCCACCGCGAGCGCGAGCGTGGACAGCGCGCCGTGTCCCACCCGGGCCAGCAGATCGCGGCCCAGCGCGTCGGTGCCGAACGGATGCGCCCAGGACGGGGCGGTGAGCCGGGCGGCGGTGTCCACGGCCAGCGGGTCCCGGAGGGCGCCGAGCACCACGACGGCGAGCAGAAGCGCGCCGTGGAGCAGTGGAATCGCGCGAGCGGACGGGGCGATTGGCCGGTCGAGCGAGGGCAGCGCCCCGTCGCGCGGCGCGGGCCCGAGCAACAGCCGGGCCACGAGGTGGGCGAGACCTCCGGCGGCGGCCGCGAGCAGGATCAGGACGAGGGCGCACGCCTGGAGCATCGGCAGATCCTGGGCGATGGCCGCCTGCAAGGAGAGCCGGCCGAGCCCGGGAATGTCGAAGACCTGCTCGACGGCGACCGCGCCCCCGGTGAGCCCGACCACGAACAGCCCGATGTTCGGCAGCACTCCGGGCACGGCACGCCGCAGCGCCTGGCGGGCGATCCGCCGGGCGGGCAGCCCGCGCGCGGCGGCGGCCCGCGCCCAGGGTTCGGCGAACGCGCCGGGCAGCGCGTCATCCAGGACCCGCCCCAGCAGGGCGCCCGCGGGCAGGCCGAGGGCGAGCGAGGGCAGCACCATCCACCGCGGCCCGTACCAGCCGACCGCGGGCAGCCAGCCGAGCCGCACCCCGACCACGGCGGCCAGCACGGACGCCAGCAGGAACTCCGGCAGCGCGGCGAGCAGCGCGCCACCGCTCCCCGCACCGGCCCCGCGCCGGGCGGCCCGCCGCCGCGGCCCGAGCCACAGCGTGCGCCCGCACACCGCGCCCGCGGTGGCCGCCGCGACCACCAGCGCCCCGCCCATGAGCAGCAGCGACACGCCGAGTGCCGCGGCCACCGAGGGGGCCACGGCCGTCCCCGAGATCCAGGACGTGCCCGCGTCGCCGTGGGGCAGCCCGGCGAGCCACCGGCCGAGCAGCCGCAACGGCCCGGCGTCGAGGCCGAGTTGGGAACGCAGGGACTCCAGGAGCTCGGGGCTGGGGTCGCGGTCGGCCGCGCGCGCCTTGAGGACGGTGCGGGCGGGGTCGGTACGGGACAGCCAGGGCAGCAGACCGATGCCGCACAGCAACGCCCCCGCGAGCGCGACGCGCCACAGTGCGACCAGCCCGGTGGCCCGTCCGGTGCTCAGCGGTACCGCGTTCCGCCCGCTGGACCGCGTCCGTGCGCCGCTCAACGTCGCGTACCGGTGCCGACGAGCGTGCGCTCGTACGGATCGAGGATCACACCGCGCGCCGAGGCACCGACGCCGTGGAGGATCCGCTGGTGGACCAGCGGGACGACCCCGTCCGTGCGCAGAACGGCCGTCTGCGCGGCCAGGGCGGCGCGGTGGCGCGCCGCGTCGTCGGCGCGGGACCCGGCCTCGGCGACCGCGCGGTCCACGGCCTTGTCGCACACCCGCGCCAGGTTGTAGCCGCCGTCGCAGGTGAAGTCTTCGGCGAGATAGGACACCGGGTCGCCGGTGTCGAGCATCGTGTTGCGGGCGGCCACCACGGCGTCGAACTTCCCGGCCAGGGCGTCGGTTTCGAGCCGGGAGTACTCCCGCACCTCAAGCTTCACGCCGAACCCGGCCTTGCGCAGCCGCTGTTGCAGCACCTGCGCGACCTCGGGCAGTTCGGGCCGGTTGTCGTAGGTGGCGAGGGTGATCGAGGTGTTCCGGACCCGCGTGGCGGCGGGGCGGCCGGACGGCCGGGGCCGCTCGCCCGCGGCCCAGGTGAGGGCCGGGCCGAACAGCCCGCGGCCGGTGTCGGCATGGCCCTCGTACACGTCCTCGGCGAGGGCGGAGGCGTCGACGGCCTCGCGGGCGGCGGCACGGACGGCGGGGTCGGCGAAGGGCCCGGAGCGGGTGTTGAGGAAGAGGGCGGTGGTGCGGGCGGTGGGCACCTCGCGCAGCGTGGCCTTGTCGAGGGTGGCCGCCTGGGAGACCGGGACCGCCTCGGCCATGTCCACCTCGCCGCCGCGCAGCGCGTTGGTGCGCGCCGTGCCGTCGGCGATGAAGCGGACGTCGAGGCCGGAGGCGTGGGCGAGGCCGCCCCAGTAGTCGTCGAAGCGGTGGAGGGTGGCGCGGGTGGCGCCGGTGGTCCCGGTCAGGGCGAACGGACCGGTGGCGGTGCCGGCCGGATCGACCGCCGCCGTCCCGTCCGCCGTCTCCCCTCGCCTGGTAGCGGTCTTCGTCCGGTACGCCTTGGCCGAGAGGATGGCCAGGCTCGGGCTGGACAGCCGCAGCGGCAGGGCGGGGTCCGCGGTCGCGGTGGTGACCCGGACCCGCCGCTCCCCCACCGCCTCCGCGGTGAGCGTGACCCCGGTGAGCGCGGCGGGCGGCGGATCGGCGCGGGTGGCATGGGTGAGGGCGCCCGCCACCGCCGCCGGGGTGACCTCGGTGCCGTCCTGGAACCGCGCCTCGCGCAGGGCGAACACCCAACTCCCGCCGCTCTCCCGGGTCCAGGACTCGGCGAGGGCGGGCACCGCGCCGCCGTTGCCGTCCAGCCGGGTCAGCCCCTCGGTGACGCCGAGCCTGCTGAGCAGGGTGGCGTCGGCGCCGTACGGGGAGAAGCGCTCGGCGGGCGGGAAGGCCATCGCGACCCGGAGGCGCCCGCCGCCCGCCTCGGCCCCGGCGTCGTACGGGGAACCGTCGCGGGCCGCGAAGCACCCGGCGAGCAGCGGGAGGAGCGGCAGCGCGGCGGCCCATCGGCGGCGGACAGAGTGCATGGGCGTGGTTCTCCAGGGGCTGCGCGGTACGGCGGAACACGGAAGCTACATGATAATCATTTCCATAAACTCGGGATGCCCCGGGGTCATGGGCACCTCGAAGTGGACGATGCCCTGACCGCCCCCGGGCGCCTCCCGCTCATCGCAGACGACCTTCGCCAGGGACCGCCAGAACGGCTCGGCACCCGGCACCGCCGGATCGGTGTGCAGATAGACCGCGCGATAGCGGCCGTCCGCCGCGGCGAAGTCCAGCAGCGCACGCACCAGCCGCCGGGCCAGCCCGTGGCGCCGGTGCTCGGGGCGCACATAGACCCGGCGCAGCTGGGCGGTCTCGCCCGACGGATAACGCGCGGCCAGCCACGGGAGGTTGGGCGGATGGGCCGGGCCCCGGGAGTCGAGCGCGGCGGTCGCCACGACCGCCCCGTCGCCGTCGTCCACCGCGACCAGCAGGGTGTGGCGCGCACCGTCCAGATACGCGGCGCCGGGATCGATGATGTCGGCGTGCCAGCGCGGCACATAGCCGGTTCCGAAGTCGCGGTAGACGGTGTCGAGCATCACGCCGCGGGCGGCGTCGAGGTCGTCGGGGGTCGCGGTCCTGATGCGGTAGCTGGGCACCTGCGCATCGCACGCAATAAGCCCGCCCACCGATCGTACTGGCAGACTGGATCCCGAGGGGAGGAGGGGCCGATGGGGCGGGCACGGCCGTCGATGCAGGAGCTCATCCAGCGGCGCAGGAACGCCGGATTCGTGGGCCGGCGCCGGGAACTGGACGCGTTCCGGGACAATTTCGGGCTGCCGCCGGAGGACGCGCGGCATCGCTTCGTCTTCCATGTGCACGGCCACGCGGGCGTGGGCAAGACCTGGCTGACGCGCCGGCTGGAGCAGACCGCCCGCCAGGAGTACGGCGCGCTCACCGCCCGCGTCGACGAGACGGCGAGCTCCGCACCCGAGGCAATGGCCGCGATCAGCGAGCAATTCGCCCGCCAGGGACGGGAGTTGGCGGCCTTCGACCGGCGGCTCGCCACCTATCGGCAGCGCCGTCACGAGGCGGAGTCGGTACCGGCGGTGGGCGAGCGGCAAGGGCCCAGCACCGGCAGTATGGCCGCCGCGCGGGCGGGTCTCGCGGGGCTCGGCCTGGTGCCGGGTGTCGGGGCGCTGGCGGGCGCCGTCGATCCGGTGCCGCTGGCCGAGGGCACCGACCGGCTGCGGGCGGCGCTCAGCTCGCGGTTCCGCGACCACAAGGACGTCCAGCTGGTGCTGGATCCGGTGGAGACGCTGTCCCCGCTGCTGGTCAGGGAGTTGTCGGAGGCGGCCGCGGCGGTGCCGTGGCTGGTGCTGCTCTTCGACACCTACGAGCGCCTCGGCCCGCTGCTCGACCCCTGGCTGCGCACCCTGCTGACCAGCGAACGCCTCGGCACCCTCCCCGCCAACACCGTGCTGGTGCTGGCCGGGCAGACCCGGCTGGACCCCGGCCGCTGGGGCGATCTGGCCGATGTGGTGGCGGAGCTGCCGCTGGAGCCGTTCACCGACGCGGAGGCCCGGCAGCTGCTGACCGCCAAGGGGATCACCGAGGAGCCGGTGGTACGGGAGGTACTGCGGCTCTCCGGCCGGCTGCCGGTCCTGGTGTCCACCCTCGCCGAGAACCCCGGGACCGGCGGGGACCTGGACGACCCCAGCGCCACCGCCGTCGACCGGTTCCTGAAGTGGGAGCGCGATCCGGTGCGCCGCTCCGCCGCCCTGGCGGGCGCGCTGCCCCGGCGGCTCAACGAGGACATCTTCAGGGCGGCGGTGGACGACGACGGGGCGGGGCTGTTCGGCTGGCTGCGGTCGCTGCCGTTCGTCGGCGACCGCGATGGCGCGGCCCGCTACCACGATGTGGTGCGCGCCCCCATGTTGCGGCTGCAGCGGACCACCTCACCGCGCCGGTGGGGCGCGGCGCACACCCGGCTGGCGGAGACCTTCGCCGGATGGCGGGAGGCGGCCGCCGGAGGGCTCGACCCGCACGACGGATGGCGGCTGGACATCTGGAGCGGACCGCGGCTGGAGGAGTGGTACCACCTGCTGTGCGCACGGCCGTCGGCGGCGCTGTCCGGAGCGCTGCGGGAGGGGATCGGCGCCTGCGACGCGGGCCCCGCGGTGGCCCGGCGCTGGGCGACCACCCTGGTCGAGGCGGGCGAGGACGCCGACTCGGACGCGGTGCGCACCTGGGGGCGGCACCTGGTGGAGGCGCTGGCGGACGAACGGCGGCGCGGTATCGAGGCGATGGGGCTGCTGCTGGCGCGGGCCGGGCTCGACACCGCCGCCCGGGTCGCGGCCCTCGTCGTACGGGGCTGGCACCGCCGTTCGGTCGAGGAGTTCGACGGGGCGCTGGGGGACTTCCGCCGGGCGACCGAGCTGGACCCCGGGAATGTGCGCGCGCACTTCGGGCGCGCCGTGGTCCACCGGGCGACCGGGGAGTTCACCGCGGCGATGGACGCGCTGGACCGCCTGGACGCGCTGGAGCCGGGCTCGACCTGGGTCCAGCGGGAGCGCGGGGAGACCTGTCGCCGGGCGGGCCGGTACGAGGAGGCGCTGGCCCGGCTCGACCCGGTGATCGAGGCCGACCCGGCGGACCATGTGGCCCTGGGCAGCCGAGGCCAGACCAAGATGGCGCTCGGCCGGATCCAGGAGGCCCTGGCGGACCTGGACCGGGCCATCGAACAACACGGCGACTACACCTGGGCACTGCTCCGGCGGGCCCGCGTCCGCAGCACCCTGGGGGACACGGCGGGCGCGCTGGAGGACCTGGACCGGGCGGAGGCGCTGGAGCCGGGCATCCCGGGAACGCTCGGCGAACGCGGCGATGTCCACCGCTTCGCGGGCCGCTACGAGGAGGCCATCGCGGTGTACGACCGGGCGCTGGCCCTCGACCCCGGCTACGCCTGGGCCCTGGGGAGCCGCGCGATGGCCAACGAGGCCCTGGGCAGACGCGCGGCGGCGCTGGCGGATCTGGAGCGTGCGGTGGCGCTGAATCCCGGCTACGCCTGGGCCGTGGCGCAGCGCGAGCGGTTGCTCTCGAGCGGGGATTCACCGGAGGGCGGACGGAACGACGGGCCGGTGTGACCTCCCGGCACCCGCGCTTCCGGTTCCCCTCCCTCGGTGGCGGGTCAACGGCCGTGTGTCAGCGGCCCTGTGCCATCGGTGCCCTGTGCCACCGGCCCTGTGCCACCGGCCTTGTGTCACTGTCCCTGTGCCACCGGCCCGGTGTGTCACCGGCCCTGTCGTGACGCGCGTCCGGCGAAGCAGGACGACACGGCGTGGCGTACGGCGCGCAGCACGGCGCGGCAGCGCGACAGGCAACGGGACGGGCGGGCCCGGCGGACGGGGCGCGGTGCGGCGGAGGGAGCCGGCACGGTCGGCGGAGTCGGCATGGTCTCCTCGGCGGACGTGTCCCGAACGGTGGCGGCCACCGGGACGGGAGCGGCCGGATCCACCGCGGGCGGCGACGGATCGGCGGCGCCGGTCCGCGGGGTGACGGGGTGCCGGGTGGCTTCCGCGCGCAACATCGCGCGCATGGCGGCATAGACATCGATGGGCATGCGGATACTCCTGCGGTCTCGGACGTCCTACGGCTGGGCGGGCAGGCCGGACCGCATCCGGGATCCGCGACGGACGCGGAAACGGGATGCCGGACGGCCGGGCCCGGTCAGCAGCGCAGAACGACGGACCGCGAGGAGAGCCGGCCGGCCGGGACGTCGCCCCCGGCGCCGAACGCGCCGACGCCCGGCGCCGGATCGGCGGGGCGGCCGCGGACCGCGCCGAGCACGAGCGGGCCGAGGGACGTCGAGAGGGACCGATGGGCGCCGAACGAGGCGCCGTGAGCCACCCGCCCGGCGTGCCGGGCCGGATGCCCGGCACCGTCCCGGGCGGCGAACACGGCCGACGCCGAGGAGGTGGGGCGCTCGTCCTCGGCCTCCGGCGCCACCGGAACGGGGATGACGGGAGCGGGAGCACCCGCGGGGGCGGACGCGGCGAGGGCCCGGGCCGAGGCGGGCGCACCTTCGCCACCGGGCACGGACGTGGCCGGGGCCCGGTTCGGCACCCCGGCCGCCCCAGCCGCCCCAGCCTTACCGGTCGCGCACCGCTCCGGCCCGGTGGACGGCGAGGCGCGGACGACCCCCAGGGCCAGCACGGCGTGCAGCAGCGTGACCGCCAGCAGCAGAAGGACGGCGGCCGCGCACGGGCCGCCGCACACCGCGGGGCGGTTCGTCCTGCCGCCGTGCACCATGCGGCCTCCCTCGCTGATCCCCCTCCAGGGAACCTCGCACAGCGGAAGACAGCACTCCGATTGCCGGGAAAAGTCCAGACTTTCACCCGTGTCGGTTATCTACTCGAACGCCCATAACGCCACATTTCGAGGAGCGACCGGCCGCATGGTGTGATCATTCGAGCAATGAGGCCGGTGCGGCCTGCCGCCAGGAGTCGAGCAGGATGTCCCGCAGCTCATCGAGGTCGTCCAGCGCGGCGAGCCGCACCCGCACCCAGGCCGAACTCGCCTCATGGGCGGCGACCCAGAACTTCTCCGGCTCCGCCAGCACCAGCTCCTCCCGCTCCACCTTGGGACATCTGACGGCCATCGAGGTCTCGTCCTCGGGCAAGGTGGCGAACATCTTCCCGGCGACCCTGAAGGTGGGCATCGACCAGGCGATCTTCTCTGTGGTCTCCGGCAGCGACAGGGCGATGGCACGGACATCATCGGAGGTGGTCATGGCCAGACCGTAGAACACCCCACCGACAAGGTCCCCGGCCACGTCCGCCCCCGGCCCCGGCTCTCATCAGCCCCGGTACACGTATGGCGTGGTGGTGGTCAGCGGCACGAAGCCGAGCCGGAGCAGGATCGGGCGGCTCAGGCTGGACGCGTCCACCTGGAGATAGCGATAGCCGCGGTCGGCGGCGATACGGGCCCGGAACGCGACCAGGGCGCGGTAGACGCCCCGGCCCCGCCACTCCGGCACGGTGCCCCCGCCCCAGAGCCCGGCGAACGGCACCCCCGGCGGCAGCTCCATCCGCGCCGCGCTGACCGGCCGGTCACCGTCCATGGCCACCACCGCGACGGCCGTGTCCGGCTCCTCGGCGAGCTGGGCGAGGAGCCGGTGCCGGAGAGCGGCGCCGTCGTCGCCGAACGCCCGCTCGTGGACGCGCACCACCCGTTCCACACCGGCCGCGTCGGTCACCGGGAGCAGCCGGATGCCCTGGGGCGGTTCGACGGCGGTGTCCAGCTCCGCCACCTGGGCGACCATCAGGGTCTCCTCGGGCTCGGGGGCGAATCCGTCGGCCCGGAGCCGTTCGCCGAGGTCGCCGGGGCGGTCGTGCGCGTACAGCTTCCACTCGAACGCGCGGTCCGCGCCCCCGAAGTGCCGTATCTGCGCGGCGATCGCCGCATCGGCGGTGGCGTCGTCCAGATCCGACCACAGGACGCCGTTCCAGTCGTCGCGGCCGCCGGTCTGCCGCACCACCGCGCCCACACGCTCGACCCGGACGCCGGGGCCGTCGGCCCGCGCACCCTGTCTCATCTCCCGGTCGTACAGCTCACGCACCACATCACGGTCCATGCGCCCACCCCAGCACCGGGCCCCTCCGGCGGCAATCGAATATCGGGCCCTCGAGGCCGGCGCGTTACGACCCGCCCTCCGCCCCGGCGGCGTAGTGGACGGCGATCCGGGCCCCGAGGCGCGCGTTGTTCTTGACCAGGGCGATATTGGTCCGCAGGCTCTCCCCCTCCGTCAACTCCACGATCCGGCCCAGCAGATACGGGGTCGCGTCCTTGCCGCCGATCCCCGCCTCCGCCATCTCGGCGAGGGCGCGCTCGATGACGCCGTCCATCCGCTCGGCGGGGATCTCCTCGGCCTCGGGGACCGGGTTGGCGATGCTCAGCCCCGCCGTCATGCCCAGCTCCCACTGGGCGCGCATGGTGGCGGCGATCTCCTCGGGTGAGTCGACGCGCAGCGGGGAGCGGAAGCCGCTCACCCGGGAGTAGAAGGCGGGGAAGTCGTCGGTGCCGTAGGTGAGCACCGGAATGCCCAGGGTCTCCAGCTTCTCCAGGGTCAACCCGATGTCGAGGATGCTCTTGACCCCGGCGCTGATGACAGCCACCGGGGTGGTGGCGAGCTCGGTGAGATCGGCGCTGATGTCGAAGGACCGCTCCGCTCCCCGGTGCACTCCGCCGATGCCACCGGTGACGAAGACCCGGATCCCGGCGAGCGCGGCGAGCCTCATGGTGGACGCCACGGTGGTGGCGCCATGGCCGCCGCGCGCGATGACATGGGCGAGGTCGCGCACGCTGACCTTGCCCACCTCGGGGCTGGTGGCGAGCAGCTCCAGATCGGCCCGCTCCAGACCGGCGCGCGGCCTGCCGTGGAGGACGGCGATGGTGGCGGGGACCGCACCCCCGGCGCGGATGATCTCCTCGACCTCGGTGGCCATCTCGACGTTCTGCGGATACGGCATGCCGTGGCTGATGATGGTGGACTCCAGCGCGACCACGGGACGGCCGTCGAGCAGGGCCTCCGCGACCTCCTCGGTGAGGGTCAGCCGGGGGTGGGGCGTGGTCATGTGGTCCTCCGCAGCGGGGCGTCGAGCGCGTCCTCGATCAGACGCGGGGTCAGGTCGGGTCGTACGGTGGCGGGGGTGGCCACCGTCAGCGCGGCGGCGGCGTGGCCGTAGCGGGCGGCGTCCACCGGGTCGGCGCCACCGAGCAGGGCGTGGGCGAACGCGCCGAGCATCGCGTCACCGGCCCCGGTGACGTCCCGCACCTCGGCCGGTGGCGCCTCCAGCGGCACCCGGCCCTCGTCGAGGGTGCTCAGCAGGGAGCCGCGCGCACCGAGCCGCACCCACACATGCCGCACCCCGCGCTCGTGGAGGGCAGCCACCGCCCCGAGCAGCTCCGGGTCGTCCGCGTCCGTGGCCCCGTCGAGGTCCCGCCCGGCCAGCGCGCCCAGCTCCGCCACATTGGGCGTGACGGCGAAGACCGGCCGCCCGGCGGCGAACAGCGGGGCCAGCAGCGCCGCCTTGGGGACGCTCACCGGGTCGATCAGCGTCTGGACACCGGTGGCGGAGGCGATGTCCAGGACGTAGGAGAGCACCCGCGCGGAGAGGTTCCCGTCCAGCACCAGCAGACCGGCGTTGCCGATGAGTTCCCGCGCGGTGTGGAGGTGCTCGGGGGCCAGCGCGTCGGTGGCGGCCATGTCGGCGATGGCCACGACCAGATCGCCGTCGGCGTCCAGCACCGCCGTATAGGTGCCGGTGGGATGCGGGCCGCGGTGCACCTGCTCGATGCGCACCCCGGCGGCCTGGGTCTCGCTCAGCAGCCGCTCCCCCGCCGCGTCCTGCCCCACGGCGGCGATGAGATGGGTGGGGGTGCCCAGCCGGGCGAGGTTCTCGGCGATGTTGCGGGCCACCCCGCCGGGGCTGGTGTGGGACCGCCCGGGATTGCTGGTGCGGTACGCCACGGGGGCGAGGCTGCACACCTTGATGTCCACATTGGCCCCGCCGATGACCACCACCGCGTGCTCCTGGCGCAGGATGTAGCCGCGCCCCAGGATGGCGCCCTTCTTGCCCAGGTTGGACAGATGCACATTGACCGCGGCCCGCGTGGTCCCGAGGGCGTCGGCGATGGACTGGGTCCCGGCCAGCGGGTCCCGTCGCAGCAGCGCGAGTATCTCCCGCTCCCTGCGCGTCAGCGTCATATTCAGCAGACTAAAGCAAACTTAGCTCGATAAACAGGCCTCATCAGGGGCCGATGAACAGGCCACTGACGGCCATGGGTTGGCCCAGGAGATCGTAAAAGAACGGCGGATGACATCCTGAGGAGCCATGGCTCGCCGGACACTCTCGGCAGCAGCCCGGGAACCTGTCCGGTGACGAGGAAGAAGACCCATGAGACTCTGCTTTCTGGTGGAGGAGCGCTATCGCCATGACGGCATGCCGCGTGAGGTGATCCGTCAGCTCTCCGCCTGGGGCCACCAGGTGGATGTGGTCCGGCCGGGTCGTTCCCTGATGCGGATGTCCGACGCGGTGCGGGCGGGCAGCCATGACGCCTGGGTGCTCAAGACGGTGTCCGGAGGCCCCGGGCTGATGCTGCTGGAGGCCGCGGCGGCGGTCGGGCTGACCACCGTCAACGACGCCCGCTCCATCCGCGGCGTACGGGACAAGGCCCTGGCGGCCGCCATCGGGCGCAGCCGTGGCCTGCCGATGCCGCCCACCTACGCGGCGGCCCGGCCCGAGGCGCTGGAGGAGATACCGGAGGCCGAGTTCCCGCTGGTGGTCAAGCCCGCGGACGGCAGCTCGGGGCGGGCCGTGCGGCTGGTGCCGACCCCGGACCGGCTCAGGGCGCTGCGCGCCGAGCTGGCGGCGGAGGGCATGCTCATCGCCCAGCCGTATGTGCCGAATTCGGGCATCGACCTCAAGGTGTACTGCGTCGGCGGGGAGTTGTACGCCACCGAGCGGGGGTCGCCGCTCGGCCCCGAGGGGGGCGCACGCGGCCGGCGGGTACCGCTGTCCGCCGAAGTGGCGGCCATCGCCGCCGAGGTCGGCGTGGTCTACGGCCTCGATCTGTACGGGGTGGATGTGCTGCTGGGCCCGGACGGACCGGTGGTCGTCGATGTGAACGACTTCCCCAGCTTCAAGGAGGTGCCGGACGCGGCCGCCCGGGTGGGGCGCGTGGTACTGGAGTTGGCGCGCGGCGGTGGTGGCCGGTCCGGGCCCGAGCTCGTCGGCGCCCTCACCGGAGCCGAGCCGGCGGTGCACACTCCGGAGCCGCCCACGGCCACGAGCCGGATGACCGCCACGGTGAGCGGCGGCCGATGAGGATCGGCCTGATCACCGCCGACCCCGGCCATCAACTCCTCGCCGACGCCACGGCTCTGCTGGCCCCTCGCCATGAGGTGGTGGCGCTCGACCCGCGTGGCCACTACGGAACGCAGACGCGGGACCCGGCCTCCCCCGGGGAGCTCGCCGATGTGTATCTGCTGAAGGCCCGGACACCGCCCGCGCTGGCGCTCGCGGTGTCCCTGGAGCGGCGTGGCGCCCCGGTGGTGAACTCCGCCGCGGCCACCGCGTGGTGCCAGGACCGGACGGCGATGGCCGAACGGGCGCTCCGCGCCGGTCTGCCGTTCGCCCCCACCCGTACCGTGGCCTCCCTCGCCGGACTGGCGGCGGAGCCGCTCCGTCGTCCCGTCGTCGTCAAGAGCCGTCACAGCCGCCGCCATGATCTGGTGGCCCGCGTGGACGATGCCGCATATCTTCGTGCCCTGACCGAGGACTGGGCGGATGAGCCCGTGGTGGTGCAGGACTTCGTTCCGAACGACGGCTGGGACCACAAGCTGTGGGTGGTCGCGGGCCGGGTGTTCGCCGCGCTGCGCCGGTCGGAGCTGGCGGCCGGTGGCCGCGGTCCGAACCTGCCGCTGGCCCTGGACGCGCTGCCACCGGGCTGGCTGGATCCGGTGCTCCGGGTCGGTTCGGTGTTCTCGCTGGACGTCTACGGCGTGGATCTGATCGACTCGGGTGGCGGCGCCCCACTGATCGTGGACATCAACGCCTTCCCGGGAATCCGCGGTCAGGCCGGGGCTCCCGAGGCGCTGGCGGCGCTGGCGCTGCGGACGGCCGAACGGGGCGGACTCACCGTCTCCCGCACATGACCGACACGAGGGAAATACTAGGGGACTCCCGGCCGAAATAGGGGTGGCCGCAGGTCGGATGGGACGGGCAGGGTGGTCTACTGGTCTGCGCGCGACCCGAGGCACGCGCGCGACAGCCACCGGACAGCCGCCGCAGAGCGAGCGGCGCGAAAGGACACCACGTGACCGCAAACCCCACCGGCACAAGCCTGTGGATCAGGCAGTTCCACCCCGCGCCGGCAGCGACGACGCGACTCGTCTGCCTGCCCCACGCCGGCGGGTCCGCCTCCTACTACTTCCCCGTCTCCAAGGCCCTCTCGCCCACGATAGACGTGCTCGCCGTGCAGTACCCGGGGCGCCAGGACCGGCGCAACGAGAAGTGCGTGGACAGCATCGCCGAACTGGCCGACGCGCTGGTGCCCGAATTGCTGCCCTATACGGACAAGCCGGTGGCGCTTTTCGGCCACAGCATGGGCGCCACGCTGAGCTTCGAGATCGCCCTGCGCCTGGAGCAGAAGGGCGTGCAGCCGGTGGCGCTTTTCGCCTCGGGGCGGCGCGCCCCGTCCTGCCACCGTGACGAGTCCGTCCACCTCCGCGACGACGACGGGCTGATCACCGAGATGAAGGCCCTGAGCGGCACCGACACCTCGCTCCTCGGCGACGACGAGATCCTCCGGATGGTGCTGCCCGCGATCCGCAGCGACTACAAGGCGGCCGAGACCTATCGCTACACCCCGGGCCCGCAGTTGGCGACGCCCATCCACGCGCATGTGGGGGACGACGACCCCAAGGCGAGCGTGGAGGAGGCCCGTGCCTGGGGCGAGCACACCACCGGTGGCTTCGATCTCCAGGTCTACCCCGGCGGCCACTTCTACCTCAACGACCAGGCGCCGCGGGTGATCGCGTCGATCCGGGACGTGCTGACCAAGAAGTCCTGAACACCCGCCCGGCCGGGGTCACGGGGTGGCCGACCCGATGACGCGCGGGGCGATATCGCCGTAGGTGGTTCGCGGAACCCGCGCTCGTAGGCGCCACGGCGGCGCGACCCCGCTCCTGGCCGGGTTCTTCCAGGCCGCCGATCTCGCGGTTGCCGTCGAACGCCTCCAGCCGATACCGGACGTGCCAGCGGATATGCGCCTCCACGGCCCGGCGGAGGTTCTCCCGCGCATCGTCCGTACCGGCGACGGCGGTGTTGTCCCCGAGCGGCCGCTCCATCGTGCCGAGATGGTGTCGCCGACCAGGAACCGACACGAGTTCAATTCAATCCGTACGGAAGCCCCCGGGGAATCGCGGCCACACCGTGTCCCATTCCTCTGAGCGTAGCCCCAACCTGAACTCGGTTGTGAGTCGATCCCCGGGTTGCGTTTGCCTCTTCCGCGACCACCGCGTTACCTGGAATGAGGCGCAGTGAGGCTCACCGTCACGGCGAGGAGCGGCCATGATCACGCAAGAACAGGTCGACCGGGTCCTGCGGTTGAGGGGGAACGGCCTTCCGTGTGTGTCCCTCTACGTCCCCGTGCCGCCCGAGCAGCCCGGCCGCAGCACATTCATGACCCGGGTGGCCAGTCTGCTGGACGGCGTCCGGCCGCTCTCACTGGACAGCTCGCTCGATCATGCCGCGCGGCTCTCGCTCCGCGAGGACATCGTGAAGCTGGAGAAGTCGCTGGCCTTCGAGCCGCACCAGCCCGGCGCCGTCGCCGTCTTCGCCTGTAGCGGCAAGGATGTGTACGAGGAGGTGTGGCTGCCCCGCCCCACCCGCGAGCGCATCGTGGTGGATTCCGATCCGTACGTCCGCCCCATGCTGGCCGTGCTGGATGAGTACGACCGCGCCTGCGCCGTCATCGTGGACCGGGGGACCGGCCAGATCTGGGAGCACTACCTCGACCAGGCCCGGGAGCTGGAGACGATCCGCGATCGTACGCTGCGCAAGCCCAACTACGCCGCGGGGCTCGCCGAGGACAGGGTCCGCAACAAGGCCGATGAGCTGAGCAAGCGCCACTTCCGGAAGCTCATCGGCGAGCTCAAGCAGCTGTTCGGAAAGCGGGCCTTCGATGTGCTCGTGGTCGGCGGGCACTCCCACGAGGTGCCGAATTTCCTTCAGTTCCTCCCCCGTGACCTGCGGGAGCGGCTGATCGGCGACTTCACCGTCGACCGTGAGACCGCGGCCCCCGCGGACATCAGGAACCGGGTGCAGAAGATCGTCTCCGACCACGCCCACCAGAAACAACGGCAGCTCGTGGGCGACATCCTGGAGGCCAAGGCGGCCGGGCGGCCGCCCAGCGCCGTGGGGCTGGACGAGACGCTGTGGGCGGCGTCGCTGGCCGCGGTCGGCACACTGGCGGCGGACGAGGAGGCGGCCGCCCCCGGGGTCGTCTGTGACCGGGACGGGCTCCTCGCGCGCTCGGGCGAGAGCTGTCCGCTGTGCGGCGATCCGCTGAGCGAGGTCCCCGACATCATCGATGCGCTGGCCGAAACCGTCATCGACGACGGGGGCGAGATCCGCCATATCGAGCCGGAGACGGAGCTGCGCACCCATCTGACCGGGGCCCTGCTGCGCTTCGAGCTCCCGCCGCGGCCAGCCGCCGCGGGATAGCCCGCCCCGCCCCCGGGCGGCCACGATGGGCGGGCCATTCGGCCAGGCCGCGGCGACGACCCGGCGGACGCGCGCAAAGCCGCGGTGGGCCCGTCCCGCAGTGCCCGCACCACCCGCAGGGCCTCATTGTCGAGCCGGTCGGCGGCGACGACCCGGCTCACCAGTCCGATGGCGGCTGCCTTGGGCGCGGCGATGCGCCGGTTGGTGAACAGCGGGCCAGCGCCCGGGCCCGGTCCGGCAGGCCTTCGGCGGGCAGGGCCTGGCAGAGGTGTGCGGGCGGCGCCGCGGGACCCACGGCGGCCCGGCCGGTCCGAGGTGGCCGAGCCCGGGGGCGCGGGGGGTCAGCCGTGCGGCCGGTCCGCCAGGACGGTCCGTATGTAGTCCTCGACGGTGGCGTCCAGGCCCACGTCCCGGCCGGTCCGCTCGGACAACAGCCAGCGGTGTTCGAGCAGTTCGTAGTAGATCTGCGCGGTGTCGGCGGGACCGCGCAGATCCTTGGGCACGGTCCGCACGGTGGGCCGGAAGACATCGCGGACCCACCGGTGGGCGAGCACCTCCGGGCGGGCGCCGAGCGGATCGCCGGGCGCGTAGTCGTCCTGGGTGGCCATCCAGGTCTCCAGGTCGTTCAGGAGGCTGCGGGCCTGGTTCTCCTCCGCGTCGAGCCCGGTCAGCCGCAGCAACTGCCGCTGGTGGTGGCCCGCGTCCACGACCTTGGGCAGGAAGGTGACGTTGTCGCCGTCGGGCGAGCGCTCGATCTGCATCTCCGCCACGTCGAACCCGAGGTCGTTCAGGCGGCGGACGCGCTGGTCGATGGCGTGGCGTTGGGCGAGCGGATAGACCGACTGACGGGTCAGCTCATGCCACAGGTCGCAGTAGCGCTCGACGATGGCCTGGCCGAAGAGCACCGGGTCGACCGAGGGGTGCAGGGAGCCGCTGGCCTCCAGGTCCATCAGCTCGCCCGCGATGTTCACCCGTGCCACCTCGACGTCGTACTCCCGCTGTCCGCTGGTGAGCCTCGGCTGGATCTGCCCGGTCTCGGCGTCCACCAGATAGGCGGCGTACGCGCCCGCGTCGCGCCGGAAGAGGGTGTTGGACAGCGAGCAGTCGCCCCAGGCGAACCCGGCCAGATGCAACCGCACCAGCAGCACGGCGAGCGCGTCGAGCAGCCGTCTGATGGTGCTGGGCCGCATGGTCGTCTGGAACATCGACCGGTACGGCTGCGACCCCGCCAGATGGCGGGTGATCAGCGCCGGTTCCAGCGGATCGCCGTGCTCGTCGGTGCGCCCGGTCACCACCGCGAGCGCGTCCACCGCGGGGACCGCGAGCCGGTCCAGATCGCGCAGCAGCCCGTACTCCCGCACCGCCGCCCACTCGCCGACCTCCTTGACCGCCACGATCTCGCCGCCCGCCCGCGCGAAGCGCACGACATGGCGGGAGATGCCCCGGTCCAGCGCGACCAGATGCTCCTCCGGCCACTCCTCCAGCGGGATGTTCCACGGCAGATCGAGCAGGGACGCCGGATGCTCGGGCGACGTGGCGGTGATCTGCAGCTCCATGACACCCCAGTGTGCGGTACGGAAGTGCCATCGGAGCCGGTCGTACGGCGACCCGACGCACGATCAAATGGACAGAATCTGTCCGGATACATACGCTGAAGATCCAATCGGACAAGATCCGTCCGCTCAGGGAGGCCGCCGCTACAGGACCGACACCTCGAAGGGAGCCCGTGCATGAGCCACCTCGCCGGCACCACCGCGGTGATCACGGGAGCCGGCGAAGGCCTCGGCTACGCCATCGCGGACGCCTTCGCGGTGGAGGGCGCCGACTTGGTGCTGCTCGCCCATGACCGGGACAAGCTGGAGCGGGCCCGCCACACCCTGGCCGGACACGGCACCACCGTACGCGGACTCCGCGTCGACCTGGCCGACCCCGGCGCCGCCACCGCCGCCGCGCGTCAGGTGCTCGCGCTCACCGAGCGGGTGGACACCCTGGTCAACAACGCGGGCACGGCACATTTCAGCCCGCTCGCCCAGACCTCGGCCGACTCCTTCGACGCCATGCTGCACCACAATGTCCGGGTGCCCTTCCTGCTCGCCCAGGCGCTGCTGCCCGCCCTCATCGAGGGGCGCGGGGTGCTGGCGGTCACCACCGACGCGGGCAGCTGGATCGCGCCCGCCAACCGGGCGCTCTGGATTCCGGCCGGGACCGTCCATGAGCACCGCGCGTACGGCGCCACCGACCTCCATCTGGTGGGGCTGGCGGTGGCGGACAACCCGCTGCGGCTGGAGCAGCCCGCGGTCCTCGGCGTCGGCCCGCTGCTGCGCGAGCTGATCATCGAGTACACCGCGCGGCCGGCGGACGCCGGCGCCGAACGCCGCCGGCTGCGGGCCGTACTGCTCGATCAGCTCCGCCACTGTGCCGAGCAGCCGGTGCATGTACCCGCCGCCAGGGATCCGCGCCTGGCGGCGGTGTGCGCCCTCCTCCATGACGATCCGGCGGACAACCGGACCCTGCGGCAGCTGGGCGCCGCGGTCGGGGCCGGCGAGCGCACCCTGACCCGGCTGTGCGGGGCGGAGCTGGGGATGACCTTTCCGCAGTGGCGCACCCAGCTGCGGCTGCACCACGCCCTGCGGCTGCTGGCCGAGGGCGTCCCGGTCACGGCCGTGGCCCATCGCTGCGGCTGGGCGTCCAGCAGCGCCTTCATCGATGTCTTCCGCCGCGCCTTCGGCCACACCCCAGGCGCCCATCGCGCGCTCGGCTGACGCCCCGCGCCCGCGTTAGGGTCCTTCCACGGAGATCCGTCAGAAGGACCCTAGTCCTCGGCCAGGACCACGACCGTATCGCCCTCCTCCAGGGTCAGCGGCGCGGTCTTGGACGGGTTGAGGTGGACTCCGTAGAGCGGTGGCTCGTCGCTGTGCCGGGCCAGCCGGTAGCCGATGGCCGTCTCCCCGCGCTGGCGGGCGGCCTCGATGACGGTGGCGAAGTTGGCCTCCGCGCCCGGTATCAGATAGCTGGGTGCCGGTTTGAGGTAGATCTCGGATCCCTGCGGGTCGAAGAGGTCGGCGAAGACCGCGTACAGATGGCGGTTCTCGGTGAGCTGGGTCAGCAGCAGGCTGATCACCTTGGTGGAGACGATGAAGTCGTCGGCCTTGGTGACCTGCGCGACCTCGCGGTTGGCATCGTCGTGCATCTCGGTGACGATGGAGTACGGATCGCCGAGCTGGATCTCGATGTCGCGCAGGTGGAGCAGGGTGACCAGGGTGCGGTCATCGGCGCGTCCGGGGTCGATCCCGTCGTCCGTCAGCACCACGATGTGGCGGTAGCCGTCCAGCCCGAGCGCCTCCAGCGACGGACGGCGGGTGGGCTCGCAGTACTTGAAGCCGACGGTGAGGTTCTTCAGCTCCCGGCCGGCCTCCTCCCGGGGCGGGCGCGCGGCGGCGATGTCCACCGCCGACCCGGGTTTCACCAGGAGGTCGAGCTGCGCGATGATCTTCTCCGCACGGGAGTTCCAGCCGATCAGCAGCGTCCGGTCCGGCACCGGCGGCTGGAACTCGGCCATGGCCATCGCCGGGCGCAGGATGCGGGGCCGGGTGGCCGCGGCCTTGATGAGCAGATCGTCCTCCGCGACCATCAGCAGCCGGTCCCCGCGCCCGATGACGGTGTCCATGGCCGGGTTGACCAGCACCTCGCCGTCCGCGCGGTGCACGCCGATGGGCACACCGAGCTCGAAGGCGTTCAGCGACTCCCCGTAGGTGGCGCCGGTCAGTGCGGGCTCGTCCCAGGGGTAGATCTCGTTGCCGACGAAGCTGAGCAGTTCGTTGAAGACGGTGGAGAGACCGGACTGGCGGTGGGACTGCACGATCAGCCCGACCGCGATGTCATCGGCGTCGATCACCAGCGCGGTGTCCCCCGCGGCGAGCCGGGCGGCCGCCATGTTCGCCGAACTCTGCACGGCGGCCACCACATTGGGCCGGGTCCCGGTCCAGGTGCGGCTGTTCAGCAGCAACAGCGACTTGATGACGTCGATGTCGCTGTCGTCCCCGATGGGCGAGAGCACCATGATGGACTTGGCGCTGTCCGGGCTCACCAGCTCCAGGTCGCCGCGCTGGAGGGGATTGCCGGAGCGGCAGACCACCCGGGTCTTCCCGGTGTCCGGGATGCGACGCCGGATCTCGTCCTCCATGTCGACCTTGTCCCGGTCGGCGAGGATCACCACACAGGAGCGCCGCTCGCTCTGATTGGCCTCCACCAGCTCCGCTATCACCGTGAAGACCTGCTCCGACCAGCCCAGCACGATGGTGTGGTGGCGCTCGATCAGCCGTGAGGTGCCCTTGCGCAGCTGCTGGATCCGGGCCTCCAGGCCGGTGGTCATCACACCGATCAGCGCGCTGACGATGAAGATGCCGCCGATGGTCACCGTGAGCATGAGGACGAGGAACAGCGGCCGGCCGCTGTCCCCGCCCATCGTGCCCGGGTCGAGGGTGCGCAGCAGGCTCATCCAGACGATGCCCAGCCAGCCGCCGTTCTCCTTGGTGTCCTGGTGGGCGAAGGCGACCGCCACCCCGGAGACCAGGGTGATCAACGCCAATGAGGCCAGCCCCAGCCACCCGATCAGCGCCGGGGTGCCACGGTCCATCGTCCCGTCGAACCAGTACCGCAGCCGCTCCCGCAGCCTCTTGCGCATGCCGCATTCCTCCATAGCCCATCGCGCCGCCGGGCCCAACGGCCTGTGGTGAGCGGCGCTTTACGCCATGAGGGTGTCGTCTGACGGGGCTTCGGCGCCAATCGGGGTCAGCCGGGGATGTCGGCCCACTGGTCGAGGAGGTCGTCGCCGGTGCATTCGCCCGGCGGCGACACCGGGTCGGTCAGCGGCTGCTCGGCCCAGATGATCTTGCCGTTGGGGGTGTAGCGGGTCCCCCAGCGCTGGGCGTACTGGGCCACCAGGAAGAGCCCTCGGCCACCTTCGTCGGTGGTGGCGGCGCGGCGCAGATGCGGGGAGGTGCTGGAGCCGTCCGCCACCTCGCAGATGAGGGTGCGGGCGCGCAGCAACCGGACCCGGCTGGGGCGGCATCCGTAGCGGATGGCGTTGGTCATCAGCTCGCTGATGATGAGTTCGGTGGTGAAGCCGACCTCGTCCAGCCCCCATGCGCTCAGTTGCTCGGCGGCCTCGTTGCGGATGCGGGCCACCGCGGCGGGGTCGGAGGGCAGCTCCCATTCGGCGACATGCCCGGGGTCCAGCAGATGGGTGCGGGCCACGAGGAGGGCGATGTCGTCGCCGGGGTGGGAGGAGGCCATGGTGTCGAAGACGGCCTGGCAGGTCTCCTCCGGAGTGCGCTTGGGCAGTCCGGCGAGGGTGGTGCGCAGCACGCCGAGCCCCTCGTCGAAGTCCCGGCCGCGGTCCCGGATCAGCCCGTCGGTGAACAGGGCCAGCCGGCTGCCCTCGGGCAGTTCCAGCTCGACGGTCTCGATGGGCTCGCCACCCAGGCCCAGCGGCGGGCCGAGGGGGACGTCGGGGAAGGTCACGGTGGAGTCGGGGAGGACCACCGCCGGGCCCGGGTGGCCGGCGCTCGCCATCGTGCAGTGGCCGGAGACCGGGTCGTAGATGGCGTACAGACAGCTGGCGCCGCTGATCCCCGGGGCGTCGGTGCCCGCGGCGGCCTGGTCCTGGTCGAACCGGCTGACCAGCTCGTCGAGATGGGCCAGGAGTTCATCGGGCGGCAGGTCGAGCGCGGAGAAGTTGTGCACGGCGGTGCGCAGCCGGCCCATGGTGGCGGCGGCGTGCAGTCCGTGGCCGACGACATCGCCGACGACGAGGGCGACCCGGGAGCCGGGCAGGGGGATGACGTCGAACCAGTCGCCGCCGACTCCGGCACGGGCGGGCAGATAGCGGTGGGCCACCTCCATGGCGTCCTGTTCGGGCAGGCCCTGGGGCAGCAGGCTGCGCTGGAGGGTGGCCGCCATCGCGTGTTCGCGGGTGTAGCGGCGGGCGTTGTCGATGGCGACCGCGGCGCGCGCGACCAGCTCCTCGGTGAGCGCCACGTCGTCCTCGTCGAACGGCTCGGACTTCTCCGAGCGCCAGAAGGTGGCGATGCCCAGGGTGACGTCCCGCGCCCGCAGCGGAATGGTGATCATCGAGTGGATGCCATATTCGACGATCTTGGCCGCCTGTTCGGGGTCCTGCTCCTGCCATCCCTCGTAGGTCCGCAGGTCCGCATCGAGCACCGGCCGGCCCGCGCCGAAGCCCAGCGCCTGGGGCACGGTGCCGCTGTAGGTGATCATCTTGCCGACCCGCCACAGCGGATGGTCGGACCGGATGCCGCAGGTGGCGGTGCGGCGCATGGCGCTGCCCACGGGCTCGTCGCCGCGCAGCACGGGGTCCACGAGGTCGACGGTGGCGAAGTCGGCGAACCACGGGACGGCGAAGCGGGTCAGCTCCTCGGCGGTCCGTACGACATCGAGGGTGGTGCCGACCTTCGCACCGGCCTCGTAGAGCAGCCGCAGCCGCCGCTCCGCCACTTCGGCCTTGCCGGACAGGGCGCGCAGTTCGGTGGAGTCACGGAGCGTGGCGACGCTTCCGAACATCCCGCCGTCCCATCGGGTGGAGCGCTGGTTGACGGCCAGCAGCCGGTCCCCGGCCAGATGCACCTCGTCGGTGACGACCCGGCCCGAGGCGAGCAGCTCGGCGGTGCGCGGCTCGATGCCGAGCTCGGTGACGGGGCGGCCCTCGGCGTTCGGGGGCAGATCGAGCAGCCGGCCGGCCTCGTCGTTGGCGAGGACCAGGCGGCCGTGGCCGTCGACGATGAGCACGCCCTCCTTCACGGAGTGCAGAACGGCGTCGTGGTGCTCGTACATACGGGTCATCTGGGCGGGGCCGAGCCCCCGCGTCTGCCGCCGCAGCCGCCCGCCGACCAGCGCCGTCCCACCGGTGGCGAGCGCGAGCGCGCCGGCGGCGGAGCCGAAGACCAGCGGCAGCTGGCGCTCGACCCGGCCGCTCACATCGGCGGCGGTCATTCCGGCACACACCACACCGGCCACGGTGCCATCGCCCCTGGGGATCGGGACGGTGGCCTGGACCTCCCGGCCGAGGGGCCCCTGCACGGCCTCGGTGACGATCTTGCCCTTCACCACCGGCCGCCAGTTGGCGACGACCTCCTTGCCGATGTACTGCGGCTTGGGGTGGGTGTAGCGGATGCCGTGGGTGTTCGCCACGACCACGAAGTCCAGATGCGCTCGCTTACGGGTCGCCTCGGCCCGCGGCTGGAGCAGGGTGGTCGGATTCTCGGCGCTCATCGCGGACGCGGTGCCCGGGGAGGCGGCGAAGGTCTGGGCGACGGCGGTCGCGCGGTTGAGGGCCTCCTGCTCGCTGTCGATACGGGCCTGGAGGATGAGCGCCGTCGTGGCCGCCACGATGAGCAGGCACGCGAGCAGCACTTGGACAGCGAAAACCTGCCCGGCGATGCTGCGCGCTCTCAAGCTGCGCAGCAGAGAGCGGAAACGTGTCCGGGAGGAGGTGTGTGGGGCAAGCCTAGATCGACCGAAAACTCCGATCACACACCCTTCCTACCATTTACCCCCCTCCGATCCGGAAGCCTGGCGGCGCACGATCCGTGGCCGTCCCGCTCCGTGATACACATCGGCACGATACGTGGCGCCTCACCCACGCACCGCCGCCCCCTCGACGAGCGTCACCAGCCCCGTCGGGCGAACGGTCACACATCGATCCGAAGGGCCACATCGCGCATCGTCGCCCTCGCGGCGTCCAGATCCGCCCGCGCCCGGTCGACCACCAGATAGAGGAAGACCCCCTGGCTGACGCGCTGGCTGAGCGGACGGATCAGGTGGTACTCGGTGTCCAGCGTGACGACGATGTCCTCGAGCCGCTCCGGACTGTAGCCGAGCAACTCCAGAGTGGACATCTTGGCGCGGAGCACATCCGTGTCCCCGTAGGCCACCTTCTCCAGGTCCGGTCCCTGCGAGGTCTGGACGGCACCCAGGGTGATCCGGCTCAGATAGTCGACGAGCGAGGCGGCGAGTGCGCCCTCGCACCCATCACCTCACGCAGCGACTCCTGGATATCGGTCATGGCCCGTCGCCCTCCCGGGACCTGTGAGGGGCGCCGACAGCGGCCGGACGCGTCCACCGCGCCGGGACCCTGGAGGTGATGTCCACACATTTCATCCTTGCACAGGGTTCACCGGCGCACCCCCGCGTACGGTCGCCCCGGCGCCGTGCGGCACTCCCCGTGGTGGCGGACCGCCGATCGTCCTATCCTGCGCAGGCGTTGATCGACTTCGGATTGAATCGTTTGCTTCCGCTGGAGGACGCATGACCGTCGGCAGCACCCCGTCCCGGGCCGTGGTGGTGGGCACCGGCTCCCGGGCCCAGATGTTCACCGAGGCACTGGCCCGCCGCCCATGGCTGAGGGTCGCCGCGCTGTGCGATCCGAACCCGGTGCGCATAGCCCACCACCAGCGGCTGCTCAAGGAGGCGGGCGAGCCGGAGGCGGCCGCCTGGAGCCCGGCGGAGTTCGAGCGGCGGCTGCGCGCGGACGATATCCAGGAGGTGGTGGTGACCTGTGTGGACGCCCTGCACGACGCGTACATCGTGCCCGCGCTGCGGGCCGGCTGCCGGGTGGTCACCGAGAAGCCGATGACCACCGACGCGGCCAAGTGCCGCCGCATCCTGGAAACGGTCCGGGAAACCGGCAACCATCTGGCGGTCGCCTTCAACTACCGCTTCAACCCGGTGCACGAGGAGGTCCACCGGCAGCTGTCCGGCGGCGCCATCGGCGAGGTGCTGTCGGTGCACTTCGAGTGGCTGCTGGACACCCGGCACGGCGCCGACTACTTCCGCCGCTGGCACCGCGAGAAGGAGCACAGCGGCGGGCTGATGGTGCACAAGTCCAGCCACCACTTCGACCTGGTCAACTGGTGGCTGGGGGCCCGGCCGGAGGAGGTGTTCGGCTACGGCCGGCTCGGCTTCTACGGCCGTGCGGCTGGCGAGCGCAGCGGCTACCGGCGCGAGTACGAGCGGGCCCACGGCGCCGCCGCCGCCAGCGACGACCCGTTCGCGCTGGAGCTCGCCGAGAACGACGCGATGCGCTCGCTGTACCTGGACGCCGAGGGCGCGGACGGCTACCACCGCGACCGCAATGTGTTCGGCGACAACATCACCATCGAGGACGACATGGCGCTGCTGGTCCGCTATGACACCGGCGCCACCATGACGTACCACCTGACCGCCTACTCCCCCTGGGAGGGCTACCGGGTGATGTTCAACGGCACCCGGGGCCGGCTGGAGCTGGAGGTCGAGGAGAGCGCGTGGCAGCCGCCGCTGCTGGGCACCGCCTCCGGCCGCGGCACCATCCACGGCGACCAGGCCCTGGCCAACGCGGGCGGTCCGCGGCTGGTGCTGCGGCCGCTGTGGGAGCCGCCGCGGGAGGTGGAGCTGCCGGCGTTCGACCACGCCGGGCACGGCGGCGGGGACGAGCGGATGCTCGATGTGCTCTACGGCCCGGTGGATCCGGCGGACGGCCCGGTGGATCCGGCGGCGGCCACCGGAGCGGCGGCCGTGGACGCCTCGGACGCCTCCCGCCGGCGGGCCACCGAGGAGGACGGGGCGCTCGCCCTGGTCACCGGGCTCGCGGCCAACCAGTCGTTCGTCAGCGGAAAGCCGGTGGCCACGGCGGACGTCGTGGCGCCGTAACCGGGACGTTCGGTCCAACGCGGCTCATCCCGCCCGGCGTTGGGGCAGGATGAGCC
>NZ_JBHYVB010000113.1:35139-37626 GCF_042750115.1 Streptomyces sp. NPDC059455 | reverse complement strand
CAGATTCCCCCCGCCCGCGCGATATACCACGCGGGGGCTCGCGCCCACCCCGCTCTCCCCCGCTGGCGTGATGCGCCCCCCCCCCCGGCCCCCGCGGGTCGGGGTCGGGCGCCCCGGCGCGCCGCCGGGGCAGGGTGATGTTGCGCAGATAGGTGTGCTCGGACGGGGTCAGCCGCAGCGCCCGCGCCAGTCCGTCGACCACCGAGTCCGAGACGGCCGGGGCCCGGCCCTGCTCGATACGGGTGTAGTAGTCGACGCTGATCCCGGCCCGCTGAGCGACCTCCTCACGGCGCAGACCGCGCACCCGGCGCCGGACGACCCCGTCCGGCAGCCCCAGCTCGGCCGGGTCGAGCGCGGCGCGGCGCGTCTTGAGAAACCCCTTGATCTCCGGTTCGGAATGGCCCATCGCTCCATTATCCGGGCAACGCCGGATTCTGGGCCGGACAGGTGGTTCTGGCAGACCCAGGTTGAACCGGGCCTGGTGAGGTCCCCGCCCGGCGCCGAGGCTGAAGGCGCAGGACGCCACAGAAGGCAAAGGCCACGGAAGGCAAAGGAAGGCAGCTGCCATGAAGCGCAGGATCCTGGGCGGAACCGGCATCTCGGTGAGCGAGTACGCCCTGGGCGCGATGATGTTCGGCGCCCTGGGCAACGCCGATCACGAGGACTCGGTACGGATCATCCACCGTGCCCTCGACGCGGGCATCAACTTCGTCGACACCGCCGACATCTACTCGGCGGGCGAATCCGAGGAGATCGTCGGCAAGGCCCTCAAGGGTCGCCGCGACGACATCGTCCTGGCGACCAAGGCCCATTTCCCGATGGGCGACGACCCCAACCACGGCGGCAACTCACGGCGCTGGATCACCCATGAGGTGGAGAACAGCCTGCGCCGCCTGGGCACGGACTACATCGACCTCTACCAGATTCACCGGCCGGACCCGACGACGGACGTCGACGAGACGCTGTCGGTCCTGTCCGACCTGGTCAGGGCGGGCAAGGTGCGCGCCGTCGGCTCCTCCACCTTCCCGGCGGAGCAGATCGTGGAGGCCCAGTGGGTCTCCGAGCGGCGCGGGCACGTGCGGTTCCGCAGCGAGCAGCCGCCGTACTCGATCCTGGCGCGCGGCGTGGAGGCGGCGGTGCTGCCGACCGCGCGGAAGTACGGGATGGGCGTGCTGAGCTGGGGCCCGCTCTCGGCGGGCTGGCTCACGGGCCGCTACACCAAGGCGTCCGACATCGATCTGTCCGGCGGCCGGGCGGCCGTGGAGAAGCACAAGTTCGACCCGTCGCTGCCCGACAACGCGCGCAAGCTGGAGGCGGTCGGCGCGCTGGCCAAGCTGGCCTCCGACGCCGGGCTCTCGCTGCCGCACATGGCCATCGCCTTCGTACGGGCGCATCCGGCCATCACCTCGGTGATCATCGGCCCGCGCACCATGGAGCACCTGGAGGATCTGCTCGCCGGGTCCGAGGTGGAGCTGAGCGAGGACGTCCTGGACCGGATCGACGAGATCGTCCCGCCGGGTACCGACCTCAACCGGGCGGACAACTATTACGTGCCGCCGTCGCTCGCGGACAAGAGCCTGCGCCGGCGCTGACCGTCAAGCCTCTGAGCGGACACCGAGATCGGTTCAGGACGGCCGCAGGGTGTGCAGCAGCGCGTCGATGAGGGTGCGGTCGTGGTCGTAGGTGAGGCGGCGGCGGGCCGCGTCCGGGGGCAGCCAGACCATGCGGTCGACCTCGCGGTTGGGCACGAAGGTCTCGTCGTGGTCGACCGCCTCCGCCGCCCAGTAGCGGACCTGTTTGGGGCGGCCCTTGGCCATGTAGTGGAGGGTGGGCAGCGCCTCCCCCGGGGCGCAGCCCATACCGGTCTCCTCGGCGACCTCGCGCACCGCGCCGTGCAGGGCATCCTCGCCGTGCTTCAACTTGCCCTTGGGATGGGACCAGTCGTCGTAGCGGGGACGGTGGACGAGGGCGACCTCGAGCCCGCCGCCGCGCGGGGACCGGCGCCACAGCACACAGCCCGCCGCCAGGACCGTTCCGGTGTCCGTTCCGGTGTCCGTTCCGGTGTCCGTTCCGACCAGCCCGTCATCACGGGAATTCCGCCGGTTCATCCGCCGTCTCTCCCTCCCCGGTTCTCCGTTGTCCTCCGCGTTACGTCGTGCGTGGCTGCCCTTCGGTCCTTCGGTCCTTCGGGTCCGGTGTCCGTCCCGTCGTCCGCCGTCCGCCGTCCGCCGTCCGCCGTCAGGAGGGTCTGGCGGCGGACACGCGCCGCCAGATCCGGCCGAACGCGAAGCGGGCCGCCTCGACCTCATGCCGCTGATCGGCGTGGAGCACCCCGAGGGCGTACGCCGTCGCCGGGGCGATCCGGGGCGTACGGGCGGCCGCCGCCGCGGCGGCGGCCGCCACGTCCCCGTAGCGAATGCGCCCCAGCGCCCGCCCGGCGGCCAGCAGCCGCCCCCCCCCCGGCGGCGAGGCCTCCACCGGCCCGGA
>NZ_JBHYVB010000113.1:12489-35129 GCF_042750115.1 Streptomyces sp. NPDC059455 | reverse complement strand
CGGCGTGGGGGCGGGCCCCCCCCCGCGGGGGCCGGCCGGGCCGGGGGGGTCCGGGGGGGCCGGGGCGCCCCCCGCCGGGGGGGGGCCCCCCTCGGCCGCGTCGCGATGGCGCTCCAGCGCCTGCCCGGCGGCCAGCAGCCGCACCGACAGCGGCGGCTCGGCGTCCACGGGACCGGAGCCGCCCGGACCGGAGCCGCCCGGGCCGGAGCCATTGGGCCCGCTCGCCCCGTCCGGCTGCTGCCACGCCTGGTCGAGCACCTCCAGCGCGTACCGCCGCAGCCGCAGCAGATGGCGCACGTGGTGCCAGGGGGCGTCCTGGCGCTCGCTGGCGGGCGGGGCGTCCGCCGCGGGAGTCGCCGCCAGGCCGTGGACCAGCGCCTCCGCGTTGTACGGATGCCCGGCGCGGACCAGTGGCAGCGCCTCCACCGACTCGGCCAGCCGCCGGTTCGCCAGCTCGGCGAGCGGCGGCAGCACCTGCCCGGCGGGGCGGGCGGCGTTGGCCTCGTCGAGCGGGACATCGGAGGCGAGCAGGGCGACGGTGTCGGCGACCGCGTGGAAGCGGGAGGAGCCGAGCGCCTCCAGGGCAGCGGTGTGGGCCCGGGTCCGGGCCAGCGTGAGCTGGCGCTCCAGCAGCGCTCCGGCGCGGGCCGCGCCCACGGTCAGCGCCCCGCCGCGGGCCTCCTCCTCGGCACCGGCCCGCTGGTGGGCCGCGCCCGGCTGGCCGGACCGCTCGCCCTTCTCGCCCTTGGCGCCCCGGCCGCTCTTGTCGCCGCGCTCGCCGCGGCGCCGTCCGGCCGCCCGGCCCTCGTCCCGGTCCCGATCCCTGTCCCGGTCCCTGGTCGTTCCGGCCGTGCCCTCGGCGCCGCCGCCCGCTTCGGCCGGACCGGGCCGCGCACCCTGCCCCCCGACAGGGTCCGCGGCCCCGCCTCCCGGCGCTCCGGCGGCCAGGGAGACGCTGCGGCGGGAGGCACGGGTGGAGCGGGGAATCGGGCCCGCGGTGCCGGAGGGGCCGCCCGCGCCGTCGACCGCGAGCGTGACCCCGCCGCGCGCGGCGCTCGTGGCGCTCGTGGCGCTCGTGGCATGCGCCGCGTTCACAGGCTGTGTGTCGGAGGATCGCTCACCCGGGCTCGCCGTCTCGGCGGCCGTTCCCTCGCCCTGTGGTGAGCGGTCCGAGGGGCCGCCCGCGCCCGAGAGCCGGTGCAGGGCGCCGCGCAGCCGGTCCAGCCGCTCCGCGTAGGCGTGCTCCCGCGCCAGCGTGCCGGACAGCCAGGCCAGCTCGGTCCGCAGCTCATCGGACCAGGCCGTGTCGGTGATCGGGCGGTAGACGTAGAGCGCGCCGCTGATCCGCCGCGCGGCGCGGCGCAACAGCCGGGCGGCCTCGGCCGCCTCCTGGACGTCGGAGCCGCTCTCGCGGTGCAGCCGCAGGCTGCGCAGGAAGTTCCCGGCCTGGCCGTGCAGATACGCCGACAGCACCTCCCCCGCCGTCGCCGCCTCCCACGCAGGCGCTCCCGAAGCCGCCGAAGCCGCGGCGGAAGCGGAAGCCCCCGAAGCCGCCGAAGGTGCCGGAGCCGCCGAAAGCGCCGAAGCCGCGGAAGGTGCCGTCGTGGCCTCCGCCGCCCGGTCCGTCACGCCGTCGGCCCCCGGGCGGGACGGGTCGGCGGCCGGGTCCGCGGCGCCCGTCAGCCCGGCCGGCGGCAGGTCATGTCGTTGAACCACGCCGTCGCCTCCGGGCGTCGATGAGCATCTCCTGAACGTTCCGCAGCGGCTGGCCGTCCGCGTCCGTGGCGTGCCGGGTCCACTCACCGTCCGGGCCCAGGTGCCAGGAGGAGGTGGAGTCGGCCATCCCGGTCTCCAGCAGGCGGTTGAGGGCGGCGCGATGGCCGGGGTCGGTGACCCGCACCAGCGCCTCGATCCGGCGGTCGAGATTGCGGTGCATCATGTCGGCGCTGCCGATCCACACCTCCGGCTCGCCACCGTTCCCGAACGCGAACACGCGCGAATGCTCCAGGAAGCGTCCGAGGACCGAGCGGACCCGGATGCTCTCCGAGAGCCCGGGGACGCCCGGCCGCAGCGCGCAGATGCCGCGCACCCACACATCGACCGGCACCCCGGCCTGGGAGGCCCGGTAGAGGGCGTCGACGACGGCCTCGTCGACCATCGAGTTGACCTTGATCTTGACGTAGGCCGGGCGCCCCGCCCGATGGTGGGTGATCTCCTTGTTGATCCGGGTGATCAGCCCGTCGCGCAGCGACTTGGGGGCGACCAGCAGCCGCCGGTAGTTCTCCCGCCGGGAGTAGCCGCTCAGCCGGTTGAAGAGGTCGGAGAGGTCCGCGCCGACCTGGGAGTTCGCCGTCAGCAGCCCCAGGTCCTCGTACAGCCGGGCGGTCTTGGGGTGGTAGTTGCCGGTGCCCACGTGCGAGTAGCGGGTGAGGGTGTCGCCCTCCTGGCGGACCACCAGCGACAGCTTGCAGTGGGTCTTCAGGCCCAGCAGGCCGTAGACGACGTGGCAGCCGGCCTCCTCCAGCTTGCGCGCCCACTTGATGTTGGCGTGCTCGTCGAAGCGGGCCTTGATCTCGACCAGCACCAGCACCTGCTTGCCGGACTCGGCGGCGTCTATGAGCGCGTCGACGATCGGCGACTTGCCAGAGGTGCGGTACAGCGTCTGCTTGATCGCCAGGACGTCCGGATCGGCGGCCGCCTGCTCCAGGAACGCCTGCACGGAGGTGGAGAAGGAGTCGTACGGGTGGTGGAGGAGGACGTCCCGCTCGCGCAGCGCCGCGAAGATGTCCGGCGGGGAGGCGGACTCCACCTCGGCGAGATCCCGGTGGGTGCCCGCCACGAACTTGGGGTACTTCAGCTCCAGCCGGTCCAGCGCGGCTATGCCGAACAGGCCGGTGAGGTCGAGCGGCCCGGGCAGCGGATAGACCTCCGCGTCCGAGACCTTCAGCTCGCGCACCAACAGGTCCAGCACATACGGGTCGATGGACTCCTCGACCTCGAGCCGCACCGGGGGCCCGAAGCGGCGCCGCAGCAGCTCCTTCTCCAGGGCCTGCAGGAGGTTCTCGGCGTCGTCCTCCTCGACCTCGAGGTCCTCGTTGCGGGTCACCCGGAACATATGGTGCGCGAGCACCTCCATCCCCGGGAACAGCGCCTCCAGATGCGCCGCGATCACGTCCTCGAGCGGCACGTACCGCTGCGGCGACGCCTCCAGGAACCGGGAGAGCGACGGCGGAACCTTCACACGTGCGAAGTGATCATGCCCGCTGACGGGGTTGCGCACCACGACCGCGAGATTCAGCGACAGCCCCGAGATGTACGGGAAGGGGTGCGCCGGGTCCACGGCGAGCGGGGTCAGCACCGGGAATATCTGCTGCCGGAAGAGGGTGAAGAGGCGGGACTGCTCCTTCTCGGTGAGATCCGGCCAGCGGACCAGATGGATGCCCTCGTCCGCGAGCGCCGGGGCGACGTCCTGCTGGTAGCAGGCGGCATGCCGGGCCATGAGCTCACGGGACCGGTTCCAGATCAGCTCCAGCACCTCGCGCGGCTGCAGCCCGGAGGCCGAGCGGGTGGCGACCCCGGTGGCGATGCGCCGCTTGAGGCCGGCGACCCGCACCATGAAGAACTCGTCCAGATTGCTGGCGAAGATCGCCAGGAAGTTGGCCCGCTCCAGCAGCGGCGTGGACGGATCCTCGGCCAGCTCCAGCACCCGCTCGTTGAACGCGAGCCAGCTGCGCTCCCGGTCCAGGAACCGCCCCTGCGGCAGCTCCCCGCCCTCCGTGCCAGGCCCGGCGACCTCCTCATACGAGTCCAGGTCGGCGTCGAGGTCGGGGTCGAGCGACCGCACCGGTGCGGCGACAGCATGCGGCCGGTGGGCCGCGATGGACCCGACCGAAGGCTGCGAGTGGGGCTGGGGCTCCGGGGAAACCGATGCCTGACCGCTTGTGTGGCTCATGAACTCATTGTTCCGCGCCGGAGGTGAATACGGCGTGGCGGAAGCGGGTGCGGAAACGGCACGGAGCCTCCGGTTCGACGAATTCGGCACAGCGGGCTGCATTCAGTGATGCTCGCAACCAAGGTTGAATCGCCGGTAACGGACACATGGCGCGTAGGAAATCGGGACCCATCTCCCAGGGGTCCCGCCCTCTTCACGCCCCCCGGGGCCCCCTTCACGCCCCCGGGCTCAGGTCCCGCTCAGGTCTCGATCAGGTCTCCGTCCGATACATCAGATCCGTCTCATGAGTGACGAAGCCGAGCCGCTCGTAGACCGCGACCGCGGCGAAGTTGTCGGCGTCCACATAGAGCATCGCGGTCGGCAGCCCCCGGGCCGCCAGATGCCGCAGCCCGATCGAGGTCAGCGCCTTGCCGAGGCCGCCACCCTGCGCGTCCGGCCGCACCCCCACGACGTAGACCTCCCCCAGCCGCTCCTCGGCATGCACCTTCGTCCAGTGGAACCCGACGATCTCCCCGCCCCGCTCGGCCAGGAAGAACCCCTCCGGGTCGAACCACGGCTCACCCTTGCGGTCGTCCAGGTCACGCTGGGTGAGCGAACCCTGTTCGGGGTGATGGGCGAAGGCCGCCGCGTTCGCCGCCAGCCACGCGGCGTCGTCCACACCCGGCCGGAAGGTCCGTACGGTCACCCCCTCCGGGAAGGTGGGCTCCGGAAAACCCAGCTCCGCGAGCGACCCCAGCGGCCGCCGCATCTGCCGCAGCTCCCGGAACAGCGTCAGCCCCAGCACCTGCGCGAGATGGCGCGCCGAGGCATGCCCCCCGTGCGCCCAGATCCGCAGCCGCTTCCCCGACTCCCTCAGCAGCGTCACCCCCAGCGCCCGGCCGTGCCCCTGCCCACGGTGCCCCGGATGCACGACCAGCTCCGCGGCCGGAGCCTCCACCGGGTCGGTGTCCTCCAGCTGCGCGTACCCCACGAGCTCCCCGCTGGGCTCCCGCACCACCAGATGACGCACCCCCTCCCGCCGTCCCCGCAGCTGCAGCCGCCCCTGCTCGGACACCGCCTGCTGCCCATCGGCCCGCGCGGACTCCGCGATCAGCCGCAGCACACCCTCCACCTCGGCCGACGTCAACTCCTCCAGCACATCGAGCCGCCGGGCACCGGATGTCTCGTTCGCCACGTCATTCATGGGGCCGAGCCTACGGCGGCCCAATTGGCCAGCAAGCTGCTGGCCAATTTGTTACCGGCGAGTCACCCGGCTGCCCCATCCCCGTCGAGGATGTCGTCGGCGATACGGGAGAGATCCTCGGCGCTGGGCATCAGCTCCCTCACATGGGGCGGCAGCGCGGCATAGGTGCTCACGGCGAGCGGTGCGTTGTTGCTCCGCAGGGCGTACTCGATCGTCCCCTTGTCGCGGCTCTTGGCGATGAGGATCCCGAGGGTCGGATCGTCGCGCTCCTTGTCCCGGACCAGGTCGTCGACGACGGTGACGTAGAAGCCGAGCTGGCCGAGGTGGGCGGGGCGGGCCTTGTCGGTCTTCAGCTCGATGACGACGAAGCGGTGCAGTTTGTAGTGGTAGAAGAGCAGGTCGATCCGGAACTCCTCGTCACCGACCTTGATGGGGTACTGACGCCCGACGAAGGCGAAGCCCACGCCGAGTTCGGTCAGGAATCGGACGAGCTGCTGCACCAGCGCGTCCTCAAGGTCGCGCTCCGCCACCTTGCCGGAGAGCCGAGTGAAGTCGACTCGGTAGGGATCCTTGACGACCTCGTTGACGGCATCGGAGTCCTCCGGGACCGTGGCGTCGAAGTTGTTGAGCGCGGCGCCCTGGGTGAGGTGCAACTGGGCGTCGATCCAGTGGTCGAGCATGACGCGGGACCACCCCTGCTGCACGGCCCGCTGAGCGTAGAAGTCCAGCTCAGGGCGGGTTTTGCAGCGCGCCATGAGGACGGTGATGTGTCCCCAGGGCAATTGGGCAACAGCTTGTTGCCCAATTTGTTCGGGCCATGTTCGAGCCATCTGCTGCATGTACTTGAGATTCCGCGCACCGAAACTCCGCTGGTTCGGGAAGGCTGTGCGCAGCTCCATCGCCACCCGCTCAAGGACCTTTGATCCCCACTTCTCACGTTCCGTCCGATCGAGGATCGTCCGGCCGATCTCCCAGTACATCTTGATCATCTCGGTGTTGACCTTGAGCTGAGCACGCACGCTCGCCTGCGTGACGATCGCCTTGAGGTCATCGACCAGTTCGAAGAAGCCGGGCGGGAGCTCGGACCCCTGTGCGGGGATGGGCGTCTGCCTCGTGAGTTCGTTCCGCATGATCGGCACGCTCACATAACGAACCGCCACTCAAACCCCTCATCGGGACTTTTCCGCCGAACGGGCGAAGTCGGCCCACACCGTTGACCATCGGCCACCAGCTCTTAACCTCATGCCCCTGCCCCGCTACGCGCGTTGACCGTAAGCTGCGCTCCACCATCCATCACGGTGCATACAAGGGGACGACATGCCAGCGAGACCTCAACGGCGCGGGGCGGGACGCCGGTTGGCCACGGGAGTCGCGGTGCTGGCCGCCGCGGCCGGGGTGCTGACCGCTGTGAGCCCGGCGGGTGCGGACACCGGCGCCGCCGCCTCGGACAAGCACCGGCCCGGGCGCACCGTCGACGTGCAGCTGCTGTCCTTCAACGATCTCCACGGAAACCTGGAGCCCCCGCAGGGCTCCTCGGGCACCGTCACCGAGACCCAGGCGGACGGCACCACCAAGAGCATCCCGGCGGGTGGCGCCGAATACCTCGCCACCTCTCTCCGTAACGCCCGTAAGGGTCACGAGTACTCGGTCACCGCCGCCGGTGGCGACATGATCGGGGCCAGCCCGCTGCTGTCCGGGCTCTTCCACGACGAGCCGACCGTCGAGGCGCTCAACAAGCTGGACCTCGACGTCACCTCGGTCGGCAACCATGAATTCGATGAGGGCCGCGCCGAGCTGAGCCGGATTCAGAACGGCGGCTGCCACCCCAAGGAGGGCTGCTACGAGAAGGGCAAGACCTTCCCGGGCGCCGACTTCCCCTACCTCGCCGCGAACGTCACCGACGAGAAGACCGGCAAGCCCATCCTCAAGCCCTACACCGTGTGGCAGCACAAGGGCGTGAAGATCGGCTTCATCGGGGTCACCCTCGAGGGCACCCCGGACATCGTCACCGCCGAGGGCGTCAAGGGCCTGAAGTTCCATGACGAGGTCGAGACGATCAACAAGTACGCCAAGGAGCTCCAGGGCAAGGGCGTGAAGTCGATCGTCGCGCTCATCCACGAGGGCGGGCTGCCCGCCTCCCCCTCGTACAACTACGACTGCGACAACGGCGGTGCGGGCAAGGGGATCTCCGGTCCCATCGTCGACATCGCCAAGAACATCTCGCCCAAGGTCGACGCCCTGGTCACCGGCCACACCCACCAGGCGTACACCTGCACCGTCCCGGACCCGTCCGGCACCCCGCGCACGGTGACCTCCGCGGCCTCCTTCGGCCGTCTCTACACCGACACCACGCTCACCTACGACCGCCGCACCGGCGACATCGTGCGGACGAACGTCAAGGGCGCGAACGCGGCGAACCACGTCGTGGACCGTGAGCAGCCCAAGGCCCCCGACATGACCGCGCTCATCGGGCGCTGGAACAAGCTGGCCGCCCCGGTGGCCGGCAAGCCGGTCGGCCACATCTCCGCCGACATCAACGGCCGTGGCTCCACCGCGTACGAGACGCCCCTGGGCGACGTCATCGCCGACGGCCAGCTCGAAGCGCTCTCCCCGTCCGACAAGGGCGGCGCGCAGATCGCGTTCATGAACCCCGGCGGCATCCGCTCCGACCTCGCCTACAAGGCGTCGGGCAGCGAGGGGGACGGGGTGGTGACCTACGGCGAAGCGTTCACGGTCCAGCCGTTCACCAACATGATGAACGTGATCGACCTGACCGGCTCCCAGCTCATCACCGCGCTCCAGCAGCAGGTCAGCGGCTCCAACGAGGCGTCCCCGCGAATCCTCCAGGTCTCCAAGGGCCTCACCTACACCCTGGATCTGACCAAGTCCGGCAAGGACCGGATCGTCACGGACTCGGTGAAGCTCAACGGTGAGGCGATCGACCCCGCCAAGACCTACCGCGTCGCGCTGAACGAGTTCATCGCGGGCGGCGGCGACGGCTTCCCGGTCTTCAAGGAGGGCAAGAACAAGCTCGTCGGCGCCTCCGACCTGGACGCGTTCACGGCCTACCTGGGCGCGCACTCGTCGCAGTCCTCGCCCCTGGACCCGCCGAAGGCGGACCGCATCACGATCGTGAAGTAACCGCACGACGCCTGCCGAGGGGGCCGCCCCCCCCAACCGCCCGGGCCCACGCCTGTAAGCGCCCGGTGTACCCCCCGCCCCCCCCCTCAAAAAAGCCCCCCCCCCCCCGCCCCCCGCCGGGCCCCCCCCCTCGGGGCCCCCCCACCCCCTGGTAAAACCACCCCCCCACCCCGGCCGCTGGCCCCGCCCCCCACCCCCGCCCGGGCCATCGTCGTGTCAGCGCCGTGTCACCGCAGCGCGTCCTCGATCAGATCGGCCGCCCGCCCGGTGCCGCCCTCGGCCCGCACCTCGGCCCGCAGCCGCGCCGAGGTGCGCGCGACCTCCGGGTCCGTGGTGAGCTCGAGCAGCGCGGCGCGCAGGGCCCCGGCGGTGGCGTCCGCCGTGTCGAAGCGGCGGGCCACGCCCAGTTCGACGAGCCGGTCGGCGTTCATGGCCTGTTCGGCACCCTGCGGGACGGCGATCATCGGACAGCCGGTGTACAGCCCCTCGTTGCTGCCGCCCATCCCCGCGTGGGTGATGAACGCGTCGGCCCGCTCCAGGATCGCCAGCTGCGGCACCCAGTTGTGGACCTCGATGTTCGCCGGGATCTCCCCCAGCTCGCCCGGGTCGACGTACTTGCCGATCTGCAGCACCACATGCCACCCGGGCAGGTCCCCGAAGGCCGCGACACACTCGCGGTAGAAGGCGGCCTGCCGGGTGTACGCCGAACCCAGCGAAACCAGCAGCACGTTCTCCGCACCGGTGGGACGTTCCCAGCCGCCCTGGTCGGCACGGTCGCCGAGGCACGGTCCGACGAACGTCACCACCTCGGTGTTCACCCGGTCGGCGTTCGGCTGCATCGCGCGGGGAATGAGCGCGACGCAGCGCGGCGGCCGCCCGGAGAAGACGTTCGGATCCGTGGTGGCGGCGCCGGACTCCACGAGCCACGTCGCGAACTTCTCCTGATACGCGTCCGCACCGGGAAGGCTCATGATCTGCTCCCCGATCTCGTCGTGGTAGCCCTCCCAGCCCACGATCGTCGGCGACAACTGGACCAGCGGGCGCCCCTGCGTCTCGGCGAGCACCCGGGCGGGATACGCGCCGATGTCGTAGAGGTACACATCGGCCGGGTCGCGGTCGTACACGGAGCGGAGTTGGGGCAGGACGTGGATGGCGTCATCCAGGAACAGGGTCATCGCGGCGATCGGGTCCTCCGGCCAGTCGTTGTCGGCGACCGGCAGGGTGGACTCGAACGGCACGAACTCGGCGCCGGTCGGCTTGATGACGTCCGCCATATAGGCGTCATTGGCGTACGTCACCCGGTGCCCGCGCGCCACGAGTTCTCGGATGATCTCGAGGCTGGGCAGGGTGTGGCTGATGGCGGGGATGCCGACCATGGCGATATGGGCGCGGCGACGGGACATATGGGATCACTCGTTTCATGTCTACGGCGAGATGGACACGACGGCCCGGCGCACGGGCGTGGTCACCGGTGCGCCGGAGAGAGCGGCGTGTCAGCCGTAGATCTGAAGAAACGAGTCCATGCGGGGACGGTACCCCGGCCGCCGGCCAGGCCGCCTCTCATTTTCCGGCCGGGCTCAGCAAGCGGTAAGTGCCCGCTCAGCGCCCGATCGTAGGGTCGCGCAGGCGACGGGCCGTCTGTTCTCCCTCCCTCTCCGACGGGCCGTCGCCCCTTACGCTCCGCCTTCCTGGATGCGATCGAAGACACCGGCCTTGGCTCCGTGTATGAAGGCGCGCAGGGCGGCGGGTGTGGTGGTCAGGATGACGCTGGGGTCGTCGCTCTCGCGCAGTGCTATGCCGTTGCCATCAGCGGCGACGTTCAGGCAGTTGCCCGCGTCCGCGCTGTAGGAGGACTTCCGCCACGCGATGTTGATGCAGTTGGACGAGTTAGCACTGTAAGACGACTTCTGCCACTGGTACGTGGACACGTTTCTCCCCTTCAGATGGTCCGCATGATGCCGTGGATGAAGTCCCGCGTCTCCCGCGGTTCGAGGGCAGCCATCTCCATCCGTTCCAAGACAGCCCGATACTTGGCCAACTCGGCCTCCGCGTCCATGAACTGGGTCCCTTGGGCAGAATCGAGCTGCACCGTGTCGAGTTGCGGTACAGGCCCCACGACATAGTCGAACGACTGCCCGGTCCCAGGGAAGGTCCCGCCGCCGAACGGAATCACCCGGATGGTGACGTTGTCCATCTCGCTCATGGCGAGGAGGTGCTCAAGCTGGGCGCGGACCGTCTCCATCCCGCCGAACTCCATGCGCAGAGCGGCCTCATGGATGATCGCGGTGTACGGCACCGGCTTGTCGCCGTAGAGGATCGCCTGCCGCTTCATCCGGTGCGACAGCCGGTGCTCCACCTCGTATGCCCGCAACGGCGGAGCTGCTTCCCGCATCACCGCGCGGGCATGGTCCACGGTCTGGAGCAGGCCCGGGATGTGGATGACCAGCGCGACGCGCAGCGCTCGGGCCCGGTGCTCCAACTCGGCCATATCCGCGAAGCTGGCCGGGAGGTGTTCCCGGTACTCGTCCCACCAGCCCCGCGTGCGTCCGCCCGTCATGTCCGCCAGCGCATCCACGAGGTCATCGTCCGCGCAGGTGTAGGTGCGAGCCATCACGCGCACACGATCGGCACCCACGGCGTACCGGCCCGCCTCGATCATGCTCACGCGGGCCTGCTGGACACCCAGCTCGGCGGCGGCCGCAGTGGAAGTCAGGCCCGCGCGCTCACGAAGCTTCCGCAACTCGGCTCCGAGTCGTCGCTGCTTGAGCGTAGGACTACTGGTGGTCGCCATCGGTCTCCCTTGTCACCCACACGAGGGCAATCGTGAGCCATATCTCCGTATCGACGTTAGAACTAACACGACTGGCCCTACTGTGTGGCGCAAGTGCCCCAACTTCGCCCGACCGAGGGAGACTCCATGGCCAACGTACCGCCGCCGACCTCCGACCCCTGGACGTACTCCCTCCGCCTCCCCAACGACCCACGGGCCGCACGTATCTCACGCGCCACCCTCCGGGCGGTCCTCTCCTCCCACGGCATGGCCGAGCTGACCGACACGGCGGAACTCCTGACCTGCGAGTTGGTCACCAACGCCGTCCGCCACTCCGACGGCCCGGCCCAACTCCGCATCCGCCACCTCTGCGAGAACCGCCTCCGCGTCAGCATCTGGGACACCAACCCCACCATCCCCGCACCCTTCGACGCCCCGCCCAGCCCCCTCGACCGCTTCACGGCCCTCACCGAGGCTGCCGCCAGCCTCGACGCGACCTCGGGCCGGGGCCTCCTCATCGTCCGGCTGTGCGCCGACAACTGGGGCGGCTACCCCCTGGCCGACGACCTCTTCGGCATCAGCGGCAAGCTGCTCTGGTTCGAGCTCACCCCGCAGCAGCACGCATACGAGATCGCCGCCTGACCCCACGCGGGTCCTTCCCTCAATCGGGTGATCACCTGTCATTTGCCCCGCGCAAATGCCCCGATGACCTTACGTTCACACACATGGTCAGTTCGCGGCATGAGGCCGCACACCGCATCTTTCAAGAACGACCGGAGTTACTCGCGCCGGTATTCCGCATATTGGACGTCCCGCTGCCAAAGGAAGCAGCCGTCGAGGTGCTCACCCCCGACGCCACGGAGATCCGCCCGTTGGAACGGCGCGTGGACAGCGTGTTGCGCGTGGTTCCGCCTGACGGCGGCGGCTTCCTCCTGGCCATCGAGGCACAGGGGCGCCGCGACCCGGACAAGGCGGTCAGCTGGGCGTACTACCTCTCGTACATGGCAGCGAAGCACGAGCTTCCGGTGCTGCTACTCGTAGTCTGCCAGGACAAGAAAACCGCCGACTGGGCGGCGGGGCCCTTTCGGATCGGCGTGGAGGGGTGGACAGCACTGTCCGTACACCCGCTGGTGCTGGGCCCCGGAAACGTCCCGGTGATCCTCGACCCCGAGGAAGCATCCCAGGATCTGACCCTGGCTGCCTTCTCGGCCTTGACACATGGGCGCGACCCAAACGCTCCGGCCATACTGAAAACACTGGCTCAGGCCCTCGCCAAGGCCGACCCGGAGTCCCGCCCGTACTACTCGGAGCTACTGGAGATCGGCCTGGGGAATACCCCAGCACGAGACGTCTGGAGGAAACTGATGAGCGTGGTAGGCAGCTACTTCCCTGGTCGCGGCACCCTTGTCGAGGAGACTTTCCTCAAGGGCCAGGCCGTGGGTGAGGCCGTGGGGGGTGCGCGTGCCGTGCTGCGCATCCTGGAAAACAGGCGGATCCGCACCTCGGCGGAGATCCGCGAGCGCATCACCAACTGCACCGACATCAAGACACTGGACCACTGGCTCGACCGTGCCATGACCGTCTCCACCGCCGACGAGCTCTTCACCGAGGACGGCTGACGACACCATGGCCGTAGTAGGTAGCTACTTCCCCGGCCGGGGAACCCTCATTGAGCAGACCTTCCTCAAGGGCCAGGCCCACGGGGAGGCGGCGGGGCTTGCCGAGGGAGTCCTGCGCATCCTCGAACACCGGGGGATCACCGTCCGGTCCGAGACACGCCGCCGCATCAGCGAATGCACATACCGCGACACCCTGCGGCACTGGCTCGACCGCGCGTTCACCGTCTCCCAGGCAGACGAGCTGTTGGACGAGCTCTTCGCGGTGGAGGAGTCGGACCGGTAGTCACCGGGCGGGCCCGGGGCCCCCGGGAGCCGTGCCACCGGCGGGGAGCCGCCGACGCGGCGGGAGGGGGTGGGGTCGGAGGGGTGGTGTCCTGGACGCTTACGTGTATTTGTGGCGCCAATCTCCGGCCCACGCAAGTCCCCGGCCAATGGCGCCGTAAATATACGGTCCAGGGCGCCGCCCCGGAGGCCCCGCCCCCGGCACCACCCACGCACCCCAGGCGCACCACCCACGCACCCGCACCCAGCGGACCCCGCGCCCCCGCACCCGGCAACGCACCGCAACCACCCCACCGCGCCCCCGCCCCGTGCCACCGGCCGCCCCCGGAACCCACGCCGAACCCCCACCCATCCGGCAGCGACCGTGCCTACCCTGGTGGCTTCTGAACGGCGAACAACAGTCACCGGGGGGACGGGGCCTCATGGATCCCGCACACGCAGGCGCAGCCTCAGCCATAGGCACGCTGATCCAGGAACTCTTCGTCGCCGATGAGCCGGTGGACCGGCCCGTCCGCATCGCCTCCCTCGTCGCCTTCCAGGGCGACCACCGCACGCTCACCGAACGGGACCTGCCCCGGATCGCCTCCGCGCTCGTCGAGGACGTCGCGAAGGAGATCGACGAAGAGATCACGGATCAGGCGCGGCCCGAGCTGACCGACGCGCTCGCCCGCACCCTCCACACCCTCGGCACCGTCGACCTGGACGACCTGCGGGCCGTCCGGCTCGGCCCCGAAGCCTTCGCCCGGCACCTGGCCGTCGGCGCGCCCGACGCCGACGAGGGGCTGGACGCGGCCGACGCACGGACGCACGCCTCGCTGCGGGAGGCCGTCTGCGCGCACCTGCTGCGCTTCCTCGTCCGCCGCTCCCCTTTCGTCGCGGCCGCCGAGGACGCCGGATTCGAGGAGCGCTACGCCCGGGACATCGTGGCCGCCCACGACCATCTGACGATCTACGGCATCGATCTGACCCACTCCCCCGACAGCTGGCCGCTGGACGCCGCCTATCTCAGCCTGGAGACCGAGATCGACGGGGGCGGCCCCAGTGCCCCCGCCGAGCAGGCCCTCGCCGGGCGTACCCGGGTGCTGCTGTGGGGCGTGGCGGGGTCGGGCAAGACCACGCTGGTGCAGCGGCTCGCGGTGTCCGTGGCGCGCGGCGACCTCCCGGCCCCGCTGGAGGGGTTGCGCGGGCGGGTGCCGTTCGTGCTCCCCGTGCGCCGGTTCCGCCGCGACGGCTTCCCGGAGCCGGAGGGCTTCCTGTCCGCCGTCCGCTATCCGCACGCCGCCGCGCAGCCGCCGGGCTGGGCCGAACGGGTGCTGTCGCGCGGGCGCGGGCTGCTGCTCGTGGACGGCGTGGACGAGGCCCCGGAGGAGGAGCGGGAGCGGCTGCGGGAGGCGCTGCGCGAGCTTCCCGCGCGCTATCCGGGAAATGTCTGGCTGGTCACCTCGCGCCCCTCGGCCGTACGGGAGAACTGGCTCGCCTCGGAGCGCTTCACCGAGCTGAAACTCTCCCCGCTCAGCCGCGAGGGCGTCACCGCGTTCATCCGGCGCTGGCATGCGGCGGCCCGCCAGGACATCACCGACGGGGCCGATCTGGACCGGCTCAGCGGTTACGAGGAAACGCTGCTGGACGCCGTAAGGATTACCCGGGACCTCGGGCGGCTGGCCACCAATCCACTGATGTGCGGTCTGCTGTGCGCACTGCACCGGGACCGCCGCGGCTATCTGCCGCGTGGCCGGAAGGCCCTCTATGACGCGGCCCTTTCCATGCTCCTGGAACGGCGCGACCGCGAGCGCGCCATGCTGTCGCCGGATGGAATCGACCTCCCTCAGGAACCGAAGATCCAGCTGCTGCAGAAGCTGGCGCACTGGATGCTCGTCAACGGCCGGTCCGAAATGGACCGGGCCACTGCCCTCGAGACGCTCGGCCGGTACATCCCGGCCATTCCGCACGCGGCGCGGCAGGGCGGGCCGGAGGAGATCTACCGCCATCTGCTCAACCGGACCGGTCTATTGCGCGAGCCCACACCCGGTTCGGTCGATTTCGTGCACCGAACGTTCCAGGACTATCTCAGCGCGAGAGCGGTCGTCGAACGGCACGATTTTGACTTCCTGATCGACCACGCACACCTGGACGACTGGGAAGAAGTGATCAGAATGTCCGTCTCTCTCGCCCGTCCCGATGAATGCGCCTACGTCCTCGAGGGGCTGCTGGCGGCCCGTAAGGACGCCCGGCCGGTCCATGCCCGCCATCGCAAACTCCTGGCGGCCGCATGTCTGGAACACGCTACGGAGCTGGACCCCGAGGTGCGTTCCCGGGTGCATCGCTATACCCGTGATCTGGTACGCCCGACCTCGCTGGAAGGGGCCCGTGCGCTGGGCTGGATCGGGCCTATCGTGCTGGAAATGCTGCCCGATCCCAGTGCGGTATCCGATGAGGAAGCCCATCGGCTGGCCGTCACCGCCACCTCGATAGCCGACGACCGCGCGATCGACTATCTGGTCCGGCTGCGGGACCGCGCCTCCTGGGCGGTACGGGCGCGGCTCGCGGGCGCCTGGCGGCGATATGACACCGACCGTTACGCCGAGGAAATCATCGCCCATCTCGATGAGCGGGAACTCGACTTTCCGGTGTCGGACCTGGAGGAGCTGCGGGCGCTGCGCCGGCTCGGCGGCCGCCCCTGCGTCCAGATAGCCGGGGCGTTCACCCCGGAGCAGCTGACCGAGGGCCTGGTGGCCGAGCGGCTGACCGAGCTGTGGCTCGCCTATGACCTGGGCTCGGACCTGGACCTGAGCTGGCTGGCCGTCTTCCCGCGGCTGGAGATCCTGCGGCTGAGCCACCGCAACGCGGAGGTGACCGGGGTCCCGGAGGGCGTCCAGGTCATCGTGGCGGGCGCGTGAGGGGAGCCCCGGACGGATCCGGACGGATCTGCGTGGTCCGGCCTCCCAGGGCGTCACAGGGCCTCTCAGCGCCTCTCAGGGCGCGCCTGCGCCGCACCTGCCCGGCACCTGCGCACCCGCGCCGCACCTGCGCACCTGCGCCGCACCGCGACACAAAAGGGGGCCGCCCCGGACCGGGATACGGTCCGGGGCGGCCCCGAGGCGACGGACGGCTACGCGTCACGCCTCCTTGCTGAGGTTCGGGCCCGCGCCACCGGCGGCGGACTCGATCGGCGGGGTGTCCGGCAGTGCCGACTTCTCCTCGCCGCGGAAGGTGAACTTCTTCTCCTCACCCTCACCCTCGGTGTCCACGACCACGATGTGGCCCGGACGCAGCTCCCCGAAGAGGATCTTCTCCGAGAGCACGTCCTCGATCTCGCGCTGGATCGTCCGGCGCAGCGGCCGGGCGCCCAGCACGGGGTCGTAGCCCCGCTTGGCGAGCAGCTTCTTGGCGACGCCACTGAGCTCGATGCCCATGTCGCGGTCCTTGAGCCGCTCGTCCACCTTGGTGATCATGAGGTCGACGATCTGGATGATGTCTTCCTCGGTGAGCTGGTGGAAGACGACGGTGTCATCGACACGGTTCAGGAACTCGGGGCGGAAGTGCTGCTTCAGCTCCTCGTTGACCTTGTTCTTCATCCGCTCGTAGCCGGTCTTCACATCGCCCTGGGCGGCGAAGCCCAGGTTGAAGCCCTTGGAGATGTCCCGGGTGCCGAGGTTGGTGGTCATGATGATCACCGTGTTCTTGAAGTCCACGACCCGGCCCTGGGAGTCGGTCAGCCGACCGTCCTCCAGGATCTGCAGCAGCGAGTTGAAGATGTCCGGGTGGGCCTTCTCGACCTCGTCGAAGAGGACCACGGAGAACGGCTTGCGGCGCACCTTCTCGGTGAGCTGGCCGCCCTCCTCGTAGCCCACGTATCCGGGCGGGGAGCCGAAGAGCCGCGAGACGGTGTGCTTCTCGCTGAACTCCGACATGTCGAGCGAGATCATCGCGTCCTCGTCGCCGAAGAGGAACTCGGCGAGGGTCTTGCTGAGCTCGGTCTTACCGACACCGGACGGGCCCGCGAAGATGAACGAGCCACCAGGGCGCTTGGGGTCCTTGAGGCCCGCACGCGTGCGCCGGATGGCCTGGGAGAGCGCCTTGATGGCGTCCTTCTGGCCGATGACGCGCTTGTGCAGCTCGTCCTCCATGCGCAGCAGCCGGGAGGACTCCTCCTCGGTGAGCTTGAAGACCGGGATGCCGGTGGCCGTGGCCAGGACCTCGGCGATCAGCTCCTCGTCCACCTCGGCGACGACGTCCATGTCGCCGGCCTTCCACTCCTTCTCCCGCTTCGCCTTGGCGGCCAGGAGCTGCTTCTCCTTGTCGCGCAGGCCCGCGGCCATCTCGAAGTCCTGCGAGTCGATCGCGGACTCCTTCTCCCGGCGCACATCGGCGATCTTCTCGTCGAATTCGCGCAGGTCCGGCGGTGCGGTCATCCGGCGGATCCGCATCCGGGAACCGGCCTCGTCGATCAGGTCGATCGCCTTGTCCGGCAGGAAGCGGTCCGAGATGTAGCGGTCGGCCAGGGTGGCGGCCGCGACCAGGGCCGAGTCCGTGATCGAGACGCGGTGGTGCGCCTCGTAGCGGTCCCGCAGGCCCTTGAGGATCTCGATGGTGTGCGGCAGCGACGGCTCGGCGACCTGGATGGGCTGGAAGCGGCGCTCCAGGGCCGCGTCCTTCTCCAGGTACTTGCGGTACTCGTCGAGCGTGGTCGCGCCGATGGTCTGGAGCTCGCCCCGCGCCAGCATCGGCTTCAGGATGCTCGCGGCATCGATCGCGCCCTCGGCGGCACCCGCACCCACCAGGGTGTGGAGCTCGTCGATGAACAGGATGATGTCGCCGCGGGTGCGGATCTCCTTGAGCACCTTCTTCAGGCGCTCCTCGAAGTCACCGCGGTAGCGGGAGCCGGCGACCAGGGCGCCCAGGTCCAGGGTGTAGAGGTGCTTGTCCTTGAGGGTCTCGGGCACCTCGCCCTTGACGATGGCCTGGGCCAGTCCCTCGACGACCGCCGTCTTGCCGACGCCGGGCTCGCCGATGAGGACCGGGTTGTTCTTGGTGCGGCGCGAGAGCACCTGCATGACCCGCTCGATCTCCTTCTCGCGCCCGATGACCGGGTCGAGCTTGGATTCGCGGGCGGCCTGGGTGAGGTTGCGGCCGAACTGGTCCAGGACGAGCGAGGTGGAGGGAGTGCCCTCCGCCGGGCCGCCGGCGGTGGCGGCCTCCTTGCCCTGGTAGCCGGAGAGCAGCTGGATGACCTGCTGCCGCACCCGGTTCAGATCGGCGCCCAGCTTCACGAGGACCTGGGCGGCGACGCCCTCGCCCTCGCGGATCAGGCCGAGCAGGATGTGCTCCGTACCGATGTAGTTGTGGCCGAGCTGAAGGGCCTCGCGGAGCGACAGCTCCAGGACCTTCTTGGCACGGGGGGTGAAGGGGATGTGCCCGGACGGGGCCTGCTGGCCCTGCCCGATGATCTCCTCCACCTGCTGGCGGACCGCCTCGAGCGAAATCCCGAGGCTCTCCAGGGCCTTAGCGGCGACACCCTCACCCTCATGGATCAGGCCCAGGAGGATGTGTTCAGTGCCGATGTAGTTGTGGTTGAGCATCCGGGCCTCTTCCTGAGCCAGGACGACAACCCGCCGCGCGCGGTCGGTGAACCTCTCGAACATCGTTAATCGCTCCTCAGAGCGGTCAGAAAGATCGGGGACGATCCCCTCCCTGTCCTTCCGCATGCTAGTCCCGCAACCCGGGACAGCTCATTCCAACTGCCGACAACCGTCCGGATCACCCCCGCTCGCACGGGGCAAACAGCCACTGCCTCCTGCCCGAACAGCCGACAACTGCTTCAACCCGATGGTGCGAGACGATGTTCCCGCAGGCCAGGCATCTACGCCCACCGTCAGTACGCCGATGGCGAACGCCGCTTTCTCCCGACCCGCGGACCGCCCCTCCCCACTAGGGATGTCTTACCCGCAAGCACAGATACTCCATGCCGTGGGGGCCGGTTCCATCCGCTATGGGCGAACAACCTTGCGCCCGTTCACCGGCCCTGCAGGACCCCTTACGGGTACGGGGCGCGCACGGGCCGGTACGGAACGTCATCGCGTACGCAGATCATCACGTACGAACGTGACCGCCCGCGTAACCAAGCGGGCGGGCGGGGAGTTCTGCCGGGCATGATCCTCAGGGCCCACGGCGCGGGGCCGTCCGCGCCGGCCGCCCGGTCACGCTGGTACGAGCGGGAGCTGGGCTGGCCGACGGCCGGCAGCGATCCCGTCGAATTGCTCACGGGGGTGGCCTTCGACGTCATCGAACTGCCGACCGTGGCCGGTTTCGCGATGCTGCGGCGCGTACCGCGGACCGGTCCGGCCGCGGTGGAGGGCACCTGGATGCGGCTCCTGGTGGCCGCGGGCAGCGCGGACGAGCTGCCAGGGCTGCTCGACTGGCTGGAGTGGGGCGGCGTGGCCCTGGACCTGGGCGCGATCGGCGCCGGAGGCCGGATCACCGCGCCGTGCCCCGCCCGTTCCTGGCCACCGTCCCTGGCCGCCGGGGCGCCCGGTGAGCGATGCCCGCAGGAGGCCGCTGTATGGCTGCGACCTCCCGACACGAAGGGCGAGGTGGAGCCGACGCTGCCGAGCACAGGCTTCGGGGGCGATGGGGGCGCCCCCGATCTCGTACGGCTCGTGAGCACGGCGGCCACGGAGTGCCACCGAGCCCGGTTGGTGCGCGCCCTGCCACTGCCCAGGCAGCGGCGAGCCGGGGAAGGGTGACGCGCTCAGCCGTTGGCCTTCTCATACGCCTCACGGACGGTCGCCGGAACACGGCCGCGGTCGTTGACCTCGTAGCCGTTCTCCTTCGCCCAGGCGCGGATCTTCGCGGTGTCCTGACCGGCACCACCCGCCGCCGCCCGCGCCTTGCCCCGGCCGCCGGAGGCCCGGCCACCGGTGCGCCGGCCGCCCTTGGTGAACGGCTCCAGGGCGTCACGGAGCTTGTCCGCGTTGGTGGTGGTGAGGTCGATCTCGTAGCTCTTGCCGTCCAGAGCGAACGTCACGGTCTCGTCCGCCTCGCCGCCGTCGAGGTCGTCGACAAGAAGGACCTGAACCTTCTGTGCCATGGGGTTCCTTTCAGGGAAAACGGGGGGCTCGGGGGCGCGGCGTTAGCCGCTGATGACTCACCCCCCAGGTAATTACACTACGAGAGAATAGGAAACCGCTTTTCCGGGAAAAACACAAACCCCCCGCGAAGGTTCGACCGATCCGCCAAGCGGGAAGCCTCATGGAAGGTCATGTTCCGGAGCTATGTGATAGGGGAGCGATTCGGACATAGGGCCCGCGATCACAGTTGCAGAAGCATCCGGCTGTTGCCAAGGGTGTTCGGCTTCACCCGTTCGAGACCTAGGAACTCGGCGACACCCTCGTCATAGGAACGCAGGAGCTCGCTGTAGACATCGCCGTCGACCGGCGTCTCGCCGATCTCCACGAAGCCGTGCTTGGTGAAGAAGTCGACTTCGAAGGTGAGGCAGAAAATGCGCCGCACGCCCAGCCAGCGTGCGGTCTGCAGCAGCTTGTCAAGCACCAGATGCCCTACACCGGTGCCCTTGAGAGTCCGATCGACGGCGAGAGTGCGGACCTCCGCGAGGTCTTCCCACATGACGTGCAGCGCTCCGCAGCCAATGAGCTCAGCGTCCTCGTCGCGCTCGGCGACCCAGAACTCCTGGATGTCCTCGTAAAGCGTCACGGTGGCTTTGTCGAGCAGGATGCGATCGTCCACGTACGAGTCGATGAGGCGACGCACCGCCCGAACATCGCTGGTCCGGGCACGGCGGACGGTGACTACTTTTGATAGTGGGGAGGACATGAGCGGACGCTATCGCCCCGGGTCATCGCCCCGACTCACCGGGGCGCTCCCCCGGCTCCCCCAGTTGTGCGACGCGCATGGCATCCCGTAGTGCGTCGCGCTGCTCTTCGGACATCATCCCGAAGAACGCGACGAGTGCGGCCGCGGGGTTGTCACTGGTCGACCACGCTTCGTTCATCAGTGCGGCCGAGTAGGCGGCGCGCGTGGAGACCGCGGCATATCGATAGGCGCGGCCTTCCACCTCACGGCGCAGCCAGCCCTTGTGATGCAGGTTGTCCATTACGGTCATGACCGTCGTGTAGGCGATCGAGCGTTCCCGCTGAAGGTCTTCCAGGACTTCCCGGACCGTGACCGGGCGGTTCCACTTCCACACCCGCGTCATGACCGCGTCTTCGAGATCTCCCAATGGCCGAGGCACACCGAGAATAATAGTGGGAGATGTCTCGAATGTCCGGAGGGTTGGACGGGAAATGCCGCACGCCCCGGGACGCGACGCGTCCACGGGGCGTGATCCGGCGTGATCGATCCGGTCAGGAGGTCTCGCGCTCCGGCGCGGGGCGCTCGGCCTCGGCGCGGGCCGCCAGCGCGGCGTCCACCGCGGCGTCCTCCTTGGACTTGTTGGCGCCGCCCTGGCTCTTCACCATCGTCACGATGAGCGCGGTGAAGGCCACGGCCATCACCACGGGCGGGACCAGCGCGGAGACGTAATCCATTGCTCTCGGCCTCCTTTTGCTCGAGACCACCAGATTACGCGGCGCGCCGCGGCCTCCCGGAGCCGGGCACCGGTCCCGGGCCGGGCGCCCCGGGGACGCCAGGTCAGGCGGAGCGGACCCCGGCGCCGGGCGCGAGCCTCGACTCGTGCTCCGGGGGCGGCGAGGGACGGCGGCGCTTGGGCGGGAAGACCTCCGCCGGCGTGGGCACCGGACGCCCCGGGCGCGGCGCCCGGCGGCCCGGCTCCCTCCGCTTCGGCTCCTCGCGGTCGCCGTGCTCCGGCGGCGTGGGCTTCTTACGGGGCTCACGCTTCGGCTCGTCGGACTGGAGCACGGCCTCCCGCGCGCCCTCGAGCCCCTTCCGAGCGGACCCCTCGGGCCCCCTCCGGACGGCCCCCTGCGCGGCCGTCCCGGACGCCGCCGAGACCCCGCCGGGCAGGGCGCGCAGCCGGGGTGCCACGGGGCGCGTGCGCGGCTCCACGACGGCGCCGACGGCTCCGGAGCGCTCCGCGAGCCGGGCGCGCACGCCCCGCTCGGCAAGGCGCTCGCAGTGGCTCAGCAGCGCGCGCCGGCGCGTCGTCTCACCGCCCCCGGCGGCCGACCCGCACAGCGCGCGGAGCGCGGCCAGATCCTCGGCCAGCGGCTCGTAACCGGCCTCGAGGGCGCCCTGGAGCTGCTCGAGATAGCCGACGGCGGCGCCGGGCAGGGCGGCGCGGTAGCGGGCGAGCTCGTCGAGCAGGAACGCTCGCAGCCGCCCGCCCTCGCGGACCGCTTCGTCCACGGCCTCGGCGAGCCGGAGACAGTCCTGGACCTCCTCCGCCCGGTCCGGGCCGAGGGGGCCGGCGGAGGGGGTGACGGGGTCGGGTTGGAGGGCGATGGCGAGGGCGCGTCGGAGCACACGCAGCTCATCCGCACTGAACGCCATTCCGCCGCGGGATCCATATGGCGTGGGCATGGGGCGACTTTAAGTGCTAAGCGGACAAATTTCGCTCAGCGCCGGACGGTGTGGCGCGTTGCGGACGCCGAGCGGCCATACGGGGGAAGCGCCGGGGGGGGGGGGGGGGCGCGGCGGGGGGGGGGCCCCCCCCCCCCCCCCCCCCCCCCCCCCCCCCCCCCCCCCCCGGGGGGGGGGGGCGCGCGAGGGCGGGCGCGG
>NZ_JBHYVB010000113.1:0-12479 GCF_042750115.1 Streptomyces sp. NPDC059455 | reverse complement strand
CCACCCGCGCGGCCGGGGGGGCCGCTCGCCGCCGCCCCCGCCCCAAACGGGGGACCCCCCGGCGGCGGCCCCCCCCGGCGCGGCCCTGCCCCGACCCGACACCCGGGGGCGGACCGTCGCATCCGGGTGCCGGTGTACATGGTCGACGGCCGTTCCGCTTGTCAATACGGAATTCGCTGTGCCGTCTTTCCCTTGACCGCCCCTTGCCCCATTGGCGAAGAGCGATCAGTTGCGCAGGACGAATCCCGAGTCCGGGAATTCGTTTCGGAATGCCGTCAATGCGGTCGAGCACCCGGGTGAAGAGCAGGTGAAGAGCTGATCGCCGGTGCTCAGCCGCGCGAGACGTTCCGCTCGTAGACCAGTCTGAGGCCGATCAGGGTCAACCAGGGCTCATGCTCATCGATCACTGAGGATTCTCCTAGCACCATGGGCGCCAGCCCACCGGTGGCGATCACGGTGACGTCCTCCGGGTCCTGGGCGAGCTCGCGCGCCATACGGCGGACGATTCCGTCCACCTGGCCCGCGAAGCCGTAGAGGATGCCGGACTGCATGGCCTCCACCGTGTTCTTCCCGATCACGCTGCGTGGGCGGGCCAGCTCGATCTTGCGCAATTGCGCCCCGCGTACGCCCAGCGCCTCGACCGAGATCTCGATGCCCGGCGCGATCACCCCGCCCACGTACTCCCCGCGCGCGCTGACCGCGTCGAAGGTCGTCGCGGTGCCGAAGTCGACCACCACGCACGGGCCCTCGTAGAGCTCCACGGCGGCCAGCGCGTTGATGATCCGGTCGGCGCCGACCTCCTTGGGGTTGTCCACCAGGATCGGCACACCCGTCTTCACGCCCGGCTCGACCAGGACGGACGGCACATCGCCGTAGTAGCGGCGGGTCACCTCGCGCAGCTCGTGGAGAACGGAGGGGACGGTGGAGCAGATGGAGATGCCCGCGATGCCGTCGCCCAGCTCCTCGCCGAGCAGCGGATGCATGCCCATCAGGCCCTGCAGCAGGACCGCGAGCTCATCGGCGGTGCGGCGGGCGTCGGTGGAGATCCGCCAGTGCTCGATGATCTCGTCGCCGTCGAAGAGGCCCAGCACTGTATGGGTGTTCCCGACGTCGATGGTCAACAGCATGGGCGGCACCGCTTCCGGTCGGGCTCACGGCCGAGGGCGAGCCCTGGGGTGGTGGGTGGGGCGACGGGCGGGCGGGTATTGCCGACGTCGATGGTCAGGAGCATCGCTTACTTCTCCTCGGCCTCGCGCAGGTCCAGGCCGATGTCCAGGATCGGGGAGGAGTGGGTGAGCGCGCCGACCGCCAGATAGTCGACGCCCGTCTCGGCGTACGTACGGGCATTGGCCAGCGTCAGCCGTCCCGAGGACTCCAGCGTGGCGCGCCCGGCGACCAGCTCGACGGCCTCGCGGGTCCGCTCCGGGGTGAAGTTGTCCAGCAGGATGAGATCCGCGCCCGCCGCCAGGACCGGCGGGATCTGCTCCAGGGTGTCGACCTCCACCTCGATCGGCACATCCGGGAACTCGGCCCGTACGGCGCCGAACGCCTCCGCGACACCGCCCGCCGCGATCACGTGGTTGTCCTTGACCAGCGCGGCGTCCGAGAGCGACATCCGGTGGTTGACCCCGCCGCCGCAGCGCACCGCGTACTTCTCCAGGGCGCGCAGCCCCGGGGTGGTCTTGCGGGTGTCACGGACCTTGGTCTTCGTCCCCTCCAGGGCGTCTGCCCACGCACGGGTCGCGGTCGCGATGCCGGAGAGCCGGCACAGCAGGTTGAGCGCGCTGCGCTCGCCGGTGAGCAGGTCGCGGGCGCGGGTGCGGACGCTGAGCAGCTTCTGGCCGGGCTCCACCCGGTCGCCGTCCTCCACATGCCGCTCGACCTCGAACTCGTCCGTGCAGACCACGGACAGGATCGCCTCGGCGATCCGCAGCCCCGCGACGGTGCCCGCCTCACGGGCCGTGAAGTCGCCGGTGGCGAAGGCGTCCTCGGGGACGGTGGCCACGGTGGTGACGTCCACGCCCTGGTCGAGGTCCTCCTCGATGGCCATATGGGCGATGTCCTCGACCTGGACGGGGTCGAGTCCCGCGCGGATCAGCAGCTCGGCCAGGTCGGGGTCCAGACCGCACTCCATCGGGTCGAGTTCACCGTCGTCACCGCCGCAGCCGCAGGCATCGCCGCAGCCGCCCCCCGCACCGGGGCCGCCGATCTGGAGCAGCGGCAGGGACACGGGTGGCTGGCGGTCTTCGGAAGTGCTGCTGCTCACGGGCGGGACTCCGTCTCGGCTCGGGGGGTGGTCGATGGGGGAAACGCTTCGGAGTCCGTGGAACGGACATCGAGGGCGCCGTCCGGGCGGAGGGTGACCAGCAGGTGGCGGCGCCAGGCGGCGTCGTCCCGCTCGGGGCGGTCCTCGCGCCAGTGGCAGCCGCGGGTCTCCTCGCGGCGGAGCGCGGCGGCCACCAGGACCCGGGCGACGAGATGGAGGTTGGTGGCCTCCCACGTCTCGACCCCGGGCTCGGCCGTCTTGCCGTCCCGCCGCAGCTGCGCCGCGGCGTCGTCCTGGACGCGCTCCAGCCGGTCGGCGGCGCGGGCCAGGCTCTCGGCGGAGCGGAGCACCCCGGCGCCGTGGGTCATGATGTGCTGGATCTCGTAGCGGGCCTCCGAGGCGAGCAGGGGCGCGTCGCCGGAAGCAGCGGGAGAAGCGGCGGGAGCCGATGGCCCGGTCCGCTCCGCGGGCCGCTCGCGTCCCCCGGCCCCGGCGGGCTCCGGCCCGCCAGACTCCGCCCCGGCGGTGATGTCCTCCGCGATGCGCTCCGCGAAGACCAGGCCCTCCAGAAGGGAGTTGGAGGCCAGGCGGTTGGCGCCGTGGACGCCGGTGCAGGCGACCTCCCCACAGGCGTAGAGACCGGGAACGGTGGTGCGGCCGCGCAGATCGGTGCGGACCCCGCCGCTCGCGTAGTGCGCGGCCGGGGCGACCGGGATGGGCTCGGTCACCGGGTCGATGCCGTGGGCGCGGCAGGCGGCGAGGATGGTCGGGAAGCGCCGCTCCCACATCTCGGCCCCGAAGTGGCGCGCGTCCAGGTACATATGCTCGGCGCCGCGCTCCCCCATCCGCCGCATGATGCCCTTGGCGACGATGTCACGGGGCGCCAGCTCGGCCAGCTCGTGCTGCCCGAGCATGAACCGCACCCCGTCGGCGTCGACGAGATGGGCGCCCTCGCCGCGCACCGCCTCCGAGACCAGCGGCTGCTGGCCCTCCGCCTCGGGGCCCAGCCACAGCACCGTGGGGTGGAACTGCACAAACTCCAGATCGCTGACCTCGGCCCCCGCGCGCAGCGCGAGCGCGACCCCGTCGCCGGTGGAGACGGCGGGGTTGGTGGTGGCGGAGAAGATCTGGCCCATGCCGCCCGTGGCGAGCACGACCGCGTCCGCCAAGACCGCGCCCACGCCGTCCCGCTGGCCCTCGCCCATGACGTGCAGGGTGACCCCGGCCGCCCGGCCGGAGCCGTCCTTGAGCAGATCGAGCACCAGGGCGTTCTCCACGGTCTCGATACCGGCCGCGCGGACCGCATCGACCAGGGCCCGGGAGATCTCCGCGCCGGTCGCGTCGCCGCCCGCGTGGGCGATCCGGCGGCGGTGGTGGCCGCCCTCGCGGGTCAGCAGGATCTCGCCCGTGGCGTCGTCGGCGTCGAAGCGGGCGCCGGTCGCGATGAGCCGGCGCACCGCGTCGGGCCCCTCGGTGACCAGCGCCCGTACGGCCTGCTCGGCACAGAGCCCGGCACCGGCCACCAGCGTGTCGTCCAGATGCTGCTCGGGGGTGTCGCCCTCGCCGAGGGCGGCGGCTATGCCGCCCTGGGCCCAGCGCGTGGAGCCGTCGTCCAGGCGGGCCTTGGTGACCACGGTGACCTTGGCCCCGGCCGCGGCGCAGCGCAGCGCCACGGTCAGCCCGGCGACCCCGGAGCCGACGACCACGACATCGGCCTCGGTGGCCCAGCCGGGGGCGGGGGCGCGCAGGGCGGCGGCGGGGGCGGTGGCCTCGGCCGCCGGGCGCCCGGTCGGACGGGTCATCGGGCGGCTCCGATCCACAGGCGGATGTTGTCTATCAGGCGGGTGGCGCCGACCTTGGCGGCGACGGCCAGCACGGCCTCGCCAGTGTGTCCGTCGGAGACGTCGGTGAAGTCGGCGGGGTCGACCAGGGCCAGATAGTCCAGGACGAGCGGCGGTTCGAGCCCCGCCGCCTCGTCGAGCACCGCCCGCGCCGCGGACCGCACCGCGGCGGGCGACGCGACCCGTATGAGCTCGTGCTCCTCGGACCCGGCCGGGCCCTCCCCGGCCGCCAGCAGCCCCGCGTCGCGCCCCGCGAACAGCGCCCGGGACAGGGCCAGCGCGGTGTCCCGCTCCTGGGCCGTCAGATAGCGGTTACGGCTGGAGAGGGCGAGCCCGTCGCCCTCCCGGACGGTGGGGACGCCGACGATCTCCACGGGGAAGTTCAGGTCGCGGACCATCCGGCGGACCAGCGACAGCTGCTGGGCGTCCTTCTCGCCGAAGAAGGCGATATCGGGGCGGGTGAGATGGAGCAGCTTGCCGACGACGGTGAGCATCCCGTCGAAGTGGCCGGGGCGCGAGGCGCCCTCATAGCGCTCGCCCAGGGTCCCGGCGGTGATCCGGACGCCCGGCTCGCCGTCCGGATAGACCTCCTCGGCGGTGGGGGCGAAGACGATGTCCGCGCCCGCCTCGGCCGCCACCTTGAGGTCGGCGTCGAGGGTGCGCGGATAGCGGCCGAGGTCCTCGCCCGCGCCGAACTGCAGCGGATTGACGAAGACGGTGACGGTCACCATGCCCTTGGCGCCCACCCGGGCGCGGGCGGCGCGGATGAGCGAGGCGTGCCCGTCGTGCAGCGCGCCCATGGTCATCACGACGGCCGTGCGCCCCGGCACGGCGAAGTGGGCGAGCGCCGCGTCCAGATCCGGGCGATGACGGAACAGCTCCACATCCGGCTCCCCTGGAAGCGCCTTGGTCCACAGCCTCGGGCTCATGCCTCACTACCTCCCCGGCCCCGCGCGTCGGTCACGTCCGAGAGCACGCCCAGCAGGTCCTCGGCGAGCTCCGGCTTGAGCAGACCGTGCGCGAGCGCCCGGTCCGCGGTCGTACGGGCCATGGCCAGATAGCCGGCGACGGCGTGCGGGGCGTGCCGCCGCAACTCGGCGACATGGGCGGCGACCGTGCCCGCGTCGCCGCGCGCCACCGGACCGGTGAGCGCGGCGTCGCCGCTGCGCAGCGCGTTGTCCAGCGCGGCGCCGAGGAGCGGGCCGAGCATCCGGTCGGGGGCCTCGACCCCGGACGCGCGCAGCAGCTCCAGGGACTGGGCGACCAGCGTGGTGAGGTGGTTGGCACCGATGGCGAGGGCCGCGTGATAGAGCGGACGGGACTCCTCCGCGATCCACTCGGGCTCCCCGCCCATCTCGATGACCAGGGCCTCGGCCGCCAGCCGCAGCTCCTCGGGCGCGGTGACGCCGAAGGAGCAGCCGGCCAGCCGCTGGACGTCCACCGAGGTGCCGGTGAAGGTCATGACGGGGTGCAGCGCGAGCGGCAGCGCACCGGCCCGCAGCGCGGGCTCCAGCACGCCGACCCCGTACCGGCCCGAGGTGTGCACCAGCAGCTGGCCGGGGCGCACCGCGCCGGTTTCGGCGAGGCCGCCGACCAGCTCGGGCAGCGCGTCGTCGGGGACGGTGAGCAGCACCAGCTCGGCCCGCGCCAGCACCTCGGCGGGCGGCACGATGGGGACTTCGGGAAGCAGGGCGGCGGCCCGGCGCACGGAGGCGTCGGAGACACCGGACGCGGCGACCGGGCGGTGCCCGGCGAGTCTCAGCGAGGCGGCGAGGGCCGGGCCGACGCGGCCCGCGCCGACGACCCCGACGGTGAGCCGGGCAGGTCGGTCCTGCGGCTCAGGCAGTGGTTGAGCGTTCACGCGACAACAGGCCTTCCGTTCCAGTCCTCAGGGGTACCGGACGATTCCCCGCCATGCTACGCGAGTGTTTCCGGGGGGTTTGGCCGCACGCTCGAGCCTGTGGACAACTCTGTGGTCCGATGGACAGGCGTGCGACATGATCAGCCCATGACGGACGGGACGGACGAGGCAGACGAGGCAGACGAGGCAGACGAGGCAGACGAGATGGACGGCACGGGCGGCGGGACGGAGCGGTCCGTGCGGGCGCGCCGCCTCGCGGCCTGGCACGGCGCCGAGCGGACGCTCGCGCGCGGGCCCGCCGAGGTGCGGATCGCCGAGCGGCTGGCCGCCCTCACCACCGCCCTTACGGCCGACACCGCGTCGTACGACGGGGACGGCTGGGTGGACATCTACGGCGACGGCATCGTCGAGGAGCTCGAGCGGCGCGTCGCCGAGCTGCTCGGCATGGAGGCCGCGGCGTTCTTCCCCACCGGCACCATGGCGCAGCAGGTCGCGCTGCGCTGCTGGGCGGGGCGCACCGGCAGTCCGGTGGTGGCGCTGCATCCGCTGGCCCATCTGGACGTGCACGAGCGGGACGCGTATCTGACGGTGAGCGGGCTGCGCGCGGTGCGTCCGACCAGCGAGCCGCGGCCGCCCACGGCCGAGGAGATCCTGGGCCTGGACGAGCCGTTCGGCACCCTGGCCCTCGAACTCCCGCTGCGTGACGCCGGATTCGTGCTGCCCGGGTGGGACGAGCTGGTCGCGACCGTGGAGGCGGCCCGGGAGCGGGACGCGGTGGTGCACTTCGACGGGGCGCGGCTGTGGGAGTGCACGGCGCACTTCGGCCGGGGGCTTCCGGAGATCGCCGCCCTGGCGGACTCCGTCTACGTGTCCTTCTACAAGTCGCTCGGCGGCCTCTCGGGAGCGGCACTGGCCGGGCCCGAGACCCTGGTGACGGAGGCCAGGGCGTGGCGCCACCGGTACGGCGGCCAGCTCTTCCAGCAGTGGCCGGCGGCGCTCGCCGCGCTGGACGGCCTGGACCGCGAGCTGCCGAGGCTGCCGTCGTACGTGGCGCACGCGCGGGTCGTGGCGGAGGCGCTGCGGACGGCGTTCACGGTCGCGGGGGTGGGGTGGTCCCGGGTGCACCCGGAGGTGCCGCACACCCACCAGTTCCAGGTGTGGCTGCCGTATCCGGCGGCGGTGCTGGACGAGGCGGGGGTGCGGCTGGCGGAGGAGACCCGGACGGTGCTGTTCCGTCGCTGGCGGGAGCCGGGGCCGCCCGGCCTGGCCATGACGGAGCTGACGGTCGCCTCATCCGCACTCGAGTGGACGGCCGACGACGTGACGGCCGCGGCCGACGCGTTCCTCGCCCTGGTCCGTGAGCTCATGGAGGTCCGGGAGCTCACGGAGGGCTGACCCGCGCCGCGCGAACACCTCCCTGATCGCCCTTACGGAGCGCAGCGCATCCGTAAGGCGGCTGCGGCGGCCGCGGCGGCGGGCCGGGCGCCCGGCCGTCACGGCCCGGAAGTCGCGGTACTCCCGGAGGGTGCGCCAGTCGTGCCGGCCCGGTGCGGGCGGGGCGGGCTCGCCGCGCTGGGCGGCCCGGTACAGGTCGAGTGCGTACTGCTCGGTGAGGGACATGGCTCAACGGTCCGCCCGGCCCCGGACGGCGGTCACGCCGTTTGACGATGGGCGTCAAACGAGGGCGGCGCCGGAGCCGGGCTCCCGCACCATGGGTTCATGGCCAACGTCATCGACATCGCCGGGCTGCCGCCCGAGCGCATCGTCTTCAGCCCGTCCCCGCTCGCCGAGCTGGGCGCCGCGCTCCATGTGCTGTCCGAGCCCGGCCACCACCCCGGGCTGCACGGCTGGGCCACCGCCACCACCTCGGCGCTCAAGCCGGACCTCGCGGACCGGCTCTGCGAGGCGGACTTCCTGTGGCGCACCGCCCGCTCCGATCTGCTGCTCCCGGCCGCCCCCGGGGCGACGCTCGCCGAGGAGCTGGACGCGCTGGACCGGATCGACGACGAGACGTTCGTGGCGGCCGCCTTCGAGATCGCCTGCTCGCCCTCGTACACCCGGCAGACCCCCTCGCCGCTGGTCGACGCGGGCGAACGGGCCCGGGTCCTCGAGATGGCGGCCGCCCGGGGGCCGCGGCAGGCGGCCTTCACCGACCGCATGCTGGAGGACCCGGACGGGCTGCGGGTCTGGTTGCGGCGGCTGCTGGAGGACTGCGACCAGGCGTTCTTCGCCGACACCTGGCGGCGGGTGCGGATCCAGCTGGCCGCCGACGCCCGCCACAAGGCCGAGCTGCTGCGGCGCAAGGGGCTCGCGGAGGCGCTGGCGTCGGTCTCCGCCGCGCTGTCGCTGTCGGCGGACGGGGACAGCATCCTGGTCGACAAGCTGGTGGGCGGCCGTACGACGGCGTACGGCGACGGCGTCACCTTCATCCCGACCGCCTTCGGCTGGCCGCACCTCGTCGTCCTGCACGCCCCCGGCTGGCGCCCGGTGATCCAGTACCCGGTCGCCACACCCGAGCTGCCCGCGCCCGCCGCCCTGGAGCTCGTCCAGCGCCGTCTCGAGGCCCTGGCCCACCCGATGCGGATGCGGCTGTGCCGCACCCTGGCCCGCGGCCCGCACACCACCGGTGAGCTCTCCGAGTCGTACGGCATCACGCCCCCGGAGGTGTCCCGCCATATCGCCGTGCTGAAGAAGGCCGGTCTCCTCACCACCCGCCGCCGCGGCCGCTATGTGCTGCACCAGCTCGATCTGCCGTCGGTGGCCCGGCTGGGCAGCGACTTCCTGGAGAGTGTTCTGCGGTAGGGCGCCGACCCCGCCTAAAATGTTCACCGCACAGTGGAGGCGGTCGGAACGGCGAGCGGCGGAGGAGGGCTATGAGCAATCGAAGCCACCGGTCCGCGCCGCTCCACACCCACCCCGACGACGTCCACGTGCAGACCGCGCTCGCGGCGCTCGCCGACCCCGTACGGCTCCAGCTGGTCCGCGAACTCGCCACGGCGGCCGACTGGGAGCACACCTGCGGCACCTTCGACGTGCCCGTGGGAAAGGCGGCCCTCAGCCACCACTTCTCGGTGCTGCGCGCGGCCGGTCTGATCGAGCAGCGCGACCTGGGCCCCAGGCGGGTCAACCGGCTGCGCCGCCCCGAGTTCGACCAGCGCTTCCCCGGACTGCTCGACCTGGTGCTCCGCGAGCGGCCGTAAGCGGCCGTGCCGACCGTAAGACTGCGGTGCCAACCGTGGTGCCAACCGTAAGGACGCCGTCTCAGCGGGCCGGTCCGGTCGGCCCCCCGGCCCGGACCAGTCCGGTCTCGTAGGCCATCACCACCACCTGCACCCGGTCCCGCAGCTCCAACTTGGTGAGGATGCGGCCGACATGGGTCTTCACGGTCGCCTCGGACAGCACCAGCCGGGCCGCGATCTCGCCGTTCGACAGCCCCTGCGCGACCAGCAGCACCACCTCGCGCTCCCGGTCGGTGAGCCGGTCCAGCTCCGGACGGGCCCGGCCCCCACCGGCTCCGCCGCCCGGCAGCATCGGCGCGAACCGGTCCAGCAGCCGGCGCGTCGTGCTGGGCGCGACCACCGCGTCGCCGCTGTGCACCGCGCGGATCGCCGCGAGCAGCTCGCCCGGCGGCACATCCTTGAGCATGAAGCCGCCCGCCCCGGCCTTGAGCGCGGAGAAGGCGTACTCGTCCAGGTCGAACGTGGTCAGGATGATGACTTTCGGCGCCCCGTCCCGCTCGCATATCCGCCGGGTCGCCTCCACCCCGTCCAGCTTGGGCATCCGGACGTCCATCAGGACGACGTCCACCTCGGTGGAGCGCAGCACCTGGAGCGCCTCCACCCCATCGCCCGCCTCGGCGACGACCTCCATATCGGGCTGGGCCGCGAGCACCATCCGGAAGCCGGTGCGCAGCAGCACTTGGTCATCGACGAGCATGACGCGGATCGACATCCCGGACGGTCCCTTCCCTCTGGCCTGACAGCCGGCCTACAGCACGTATCGAATGGCTCAACGAACCGGCTTCAGCGGCAGCAGCGCGCTGATCCGGAAGCCGCCGCCCGGTCGCGGGCCCGCGTCGAGCGTGCCGCCAACCATGCCGACGCGCTCCCGCATCCCGATCAGACCATGGCCGCTGCCGTCGACGCCGCCGTCCTCGTACATCTCGTGCTGCGCGCCCCGGCCGTCGTCCTCGACCAGCAGCCCGAGCCCGTCGTCGAAATAGGTGAGGCGGACGCTCGCGCCCACGTCCGGGCCGCCGTGCTTTCGGGTGTTGGTGAGCGCTTCCTGCACGATGCGGTACGCGGTCAGCTCGACCCCGCTGGGGAGCTGGCGCGGGCTGCCCACGACCTTGAAGTCCACCGGGAGCCCGGCACCGCGCACCTGCTCCACGAGCTCGTCGATCTGCTCGACGTCCGGCTGCGGTACGTAGTCGTTCTCCTCGCCCGGCTCCCCGGTGCGCAGCACGCCCAGCAGCCGCCGCATCTCGGCGAGCGCCTGGCGGCCGGTGCCGGAGATCGTCTCCAGCGCCTGCCGGGTCTGTTCGGGCGAGGAGTCCAGAACGTACGCGGCGCCGTCCGCCTGCACCACCATCACCGACACGTTGTGCGCCACGACATCGTGCAGCTCCCGCGCGATCCGGGCGCGCTCGGCGGCCACCGCGACCTTCGACTGCGCCTCGCGCTCCTTCTCCAGCCGGGCGGCCCGCTCCTCGAGCTGCGCGTAGTAGGCGCGGCGGGTGCGGATCGAGTCGCCGAGCACCCAGGCCAGCACGAAGGGGATGGAGACGAAGACCGCCGAGACCACGTCCTCCCACCAGCCCCGCTGGGAGTGCGGCCAGCGGAGGGTGGCGAGGGGGGCCGCGCTGATCGCCACGCCCAGCGCGAAGCGGGAGGCCGGGCGCGAGGAGGCGACCGCCACCGTGTAGACGATCACCAGCATGGCGAAGTCGGCCACATTGGGCTGGATGTTCGTAGCCATCTGGGCGAGACCGCACAGGATGGCCAGCATCAGCATCTTCTCGGGGGCGCGGCGGCGCAGCGCGATCGTCGCCCCCAGTGCCAGCACGATCGGCACGCCCGCGACGCGGGAGCCCCGGCCCAGCGACGCCTCCATGAGCCACAGGAACCCGGAAGCGACAAGGAGGACGGCCCAGAAGGTGTCCACCCCAGTCGGATGCCTGCGGAGAAATTCGTAGAGGCGCTGCACGTCACCCAGCGTAGGCATCGCCGGACCCCTCCCGGGTCAACCCGAGGGGCGATCCGAGACCCCCGGCCCTACTCCCCAAGGTGGAGACCACTCCGCATAGCGTGGCGGTGTGGCAAGTGAGAAGCATGAGTGGAGCGGATGGCGTACGGCGGCCGAACGCGCGCTGTACGGAGCGGGCGGCTTCTTCCGCCGCCCGGAGGGCCCGGCAGGGCATTTCCGCACGTCGGTGCATGCCTCACCGCTTTTCGCCCGAGCGGTCGCGGAGCTGCTGTGCCGGGTGGACGAGGCGCTGGGGCGCCCCGCCGAGGTGGCGCTGGTGGACCTGGGCGCCGGCCGCGGCGAGTTGCTCACCCGGGTGCTCGCCCTGGCCCCCGGTCTGCCGCACGGGCTGGGCCGGCGGCTGCGTCCGTACGCGGTGGAGCGGGCGGAGCGGCCGGCCGGCCTGGACGCGCGGATCGCCTGGCTCGACGCCCCGCCGGAGGGGTGCGCGGGGCTGCTGTTCGCCAATGAGTGGCTCGACAACGTGCCCGTGGACGTGGCCGAGACCGACGCGGACGGCGTGCCCCGCCGGGTCGAGGTGGATCTCACCTCCCTGGACGGCACCGAGCGGCTGGGCGACCCGGTGGACGGCGAGGACGCCGCATGGCTGGCCCGCTGGTGGCCCCTGGCGGGCGCCGAACCGGGGCTGCGCGCCGAGATCGGCCATCCGCGCGAGGCGGCCTGGGCGCGGGCCGTCGGCTCCCTGCGGGCGGGCCTCGCGGTCGCCGTCGACTACGCCCACCAACGCGCCACCCGGCCGCCCTTCGGCACGCTGACCGGCTTCCGCGAGGGGCGCGAGGTCCGGCCCGTCCCCGACGGGTCCTGCGATCTGACGGCGCATGTCGCGATGGACGCGTGCGCCGCGGCGATGGACGCGCCCGGCGCCACGATGGATGCACCCGCCGCCGCGTCCGGGCCCGGCGCCGCGTCCGGACGCGGCGGCGGGCCCGGTGCCGGGCTGATGACCCAGCGCGTGGGGCTGCGCGCCCTGGGCCTCGACGCCCGCCGCCCCCCACTCGCCCTGGCCTCCACCGACCCCACCGCCTACGTCCGCGCCCTCAGCGCGGCGGGCGAGGCCGCGGAGCTGACCGACCCCGCGGGCCTGGGCGCCTTCACGTGGCTCCTGCACCCGGTGAACCTGCCCCGGGACGTGCTCCGGCCGTAGGGGGTGTCCGGCGGAGCTTGGCGCCTGCGGCGGGCTGCTTGGGGAGAACAAGCCCAGACAGAAAAATTGTTGGGGGGCCGGAGCAAACACAAGAGGTGGTTG